>JAAYSV010000043.1 GCA_012518215.1 Bacillota bacterium | reverse complement strand
TGATAACGTGAACATGGACATAGAACTTATCACGCCCATTGCCATCGAGGGAGGCCTCCGTTTCGCTATCCGTGAAGGCGGCCGTACCGTCGGTGCGGGAGTGGTAACCGCCGTGACGAGTTAGTTTTTGGGAATAGATTTGTAATTCGGGTTTGAGGAGGGCAGAACAGTGACCGGCCAGAAAATACGTATTCGTTTAAAAGCTTTCGATCACAAGTTGCTGGACCAATCTTCCAGCAAGATTGTGGAGGCGGTTAAGAGGACAGGCGCCAATGTCTCCGGGCCGGTTCCTCTTCCGACGGAAAGGAACCGTTACACGGTGATACGCGCGCCCCATAAATACAAGGATTCGCGGGAACAATTCGAGATTCGCACTCATAAGCGATTGATCGATATCCTGGAGCCTACTCCCAAAACAGTCGAAGCTTTGATGGGAATCAATTTGCCCGCGGGAGTCAATATCGAGATCAAATTGTAAGCGGAGGGCAGGAGGTGTTCATGATGAAAAAAGCGATACTTGCCCGGAAGGAAGGTATGACCCAGATTTATGATGAGACCGGCAAGGTTATACCGGTTACGGTACTTAAAGCAGGTCCTTGCAGGGTCATATTCAAAAGGACCCTGGAAAGGGACGGGTACTCGGCCGTCCAGGTTGGGTTTGAAGAAAAGAAGCTTTCGCGGGTAAATCAGCCGGAAGAGGGCCACTACAAGAAAGCCAAAGTGCCCCCGTGCCGGGTGTTGAAAGAATTTAGAATGGACAATGCCGATGAGTTCGAAGTGGGTGCGGAAATAAAGTCCGACATATTTTCACCGGGTGATCTTGTCGATATCAGTGGCATATCGAAAGGGAAGGGGTTTGCCGGAAGTGTAAAGCGGCATGGGTTCAAGATGGGGCCCCGTACCCATGGATCACATCATCACCGTGGCCCGGGGTCTCTTGGTTCGGTGGATCTATCCCGTATTTTCAAAGGGAAAAAACTTCCGGGGCGCATGGGCGGAAGGCGATCCACCATTCTCAACTTGAAGGTTGTCAGCGTTGATCCGGCAAAAAATATATTACTGGTAAAGGGATCCGTGCCCGGTCCGCGTGGGGTTTTGCTTGAGGTAAGAGAGGCTGTAAAGAAAACCAGTTGAGGCCGGGAAGGAGGTAGCTTGAAGTGACCAAATTGGCAGTATTGAATATTCAGGGAGAAGAAGTTGGCCATGTGGATTTGAAGGAGGAACTTTTCGCCGCTCCGATAAGCAAGGGAGCTCTCTACTACACGGCGGTGGCACAGATGTCCAACAGCCGTCTGGGGGCCGCTTCGACCAGGAAAAGAGGCGAAGTCAGGGGTGGTGGGCGGAAACCCTGGTCGCAGAAAGGAACCGGGAGAGCCCGTCATGGTTCTTCCCGTTCACCCGTCTGGGTCGGTGGCGGGGTGACCTTCGGCCCCTCGCCCGAACGGAAGTATACACGCAAAGTTCCCAGGAAGGTCAAACGGATTGCATTGCAGTCGGCGTTGAGCACCAAGGTCCATGATAACAAGTTTCTGGTGATCGAGGAACTGAGCATGGACGAACCCAGGACCAGAAGGATGAAAGGGATTCTGGAAAAATTGAAAGCACAACCCCGTGTTCTTCTGGTTACGGATCGGCCGGATTTGAACATTATCAAATCGGCGCGGAATCTCCAGGGGGTAAAAGTGATCACTGCCGAACAGCTCAATGTGCTCGATCTTTTGAATCATGATTATCTGATCATGACCAGGAAGGCATTGCAGCGGACCGAGGAGGTGTTTTGCAGTTGAAAAATGCCCGTGATATCATCATCAGGCCCCTGGTAACCGAAAAAACCACGGACTTGATGGAGGAAAACAAATATACTTTTATCGTTGACAGGAAATCCAACAAAATTGACATCAAAAGGGCTATCGAGGAAATATTCGGGGTCCAGGTTGCTTCGGTCTATACCATGAATTTTAAAGGTAAAAAACGCCGCCTGGGCAGGTACCCTGAAGGCTTGCGGCCCGGTTACAAAAAAGCGATTGTGAAGCTTGCTGAAGGAAGCAAGCAGATAGACATTATTTGATAGCACATTATTTAACAAACAGGCAGGTAAGGGGGGAAAAAAAATGGCTATGAAAAAATTCAGCCCCACTTCTCCAGGAAGGCGGTTCATGAACGTTTCCGATTTCGCGGAACTTTCAAAGGATAAACCGGAAAAATCTTTGCTTGTTTCACTCAAGAAGAGGTCGGGTAGGAATTTCAGGGGAACGATAACGGTCCGTCATCGGGGCGGCGGTAACAAACGCCGCTACCGGCTGATTGATTTCAAGCGGAACAAGGATAACATCCCGGCCAGGGTTGCCGGAATCGAGTATGATCCCAACCGTACCTCCAGGATAGCATTGCTGAACTATGCAGATGGAGAAAAACGCTATATCCTTGCTCCACTGGGGCTACAGGAAGGGCAGACGATAATGTCGGGTGAAAAAGTGGAGATACGCCCCGGCAATGCATTGCCGTTACATGCGATACCGGCAGGGACCTTCGTGCATAACATCGAGATGAAGCCGGGTCGGGGGGGGCAACTGGTACGCACTGCAGGAGGCGCCGCACAGTTGATTGCCAAGGAAGGGAAGATGGTTCATATCCGCTTACCCTCGGGGGAGGTCCGTCTCCTGCCCCGGGATTGCAGAGCAACTGTGGGCCAGTTGGGCAATATTGAACACGAAAATATAACTATCGGCAAAGCCGGGCGGTCGCGCTGGCTGGGGAGAAGGCCGGCAGTCAGGGGGTCAGCAATGAACCCTGTGGACCACCCGCATGGAGGAGGAGAGGGGAAGGCACCCATCGGCAGGGAAAGTCCAATGACTCCCTGGGGCATGCCATCGCTGGGATACAAAACTCGTAAGAAAAACAAGGAATCGGATCGGTATATTATCAAATCCAGGCGTAATTGATCATGGCGAGGAGGATAGTTAAAAAAGATGTCCCGTTCAATAAAAAAAGGTCCGTATGTTGAAGAAAAACTGATAAGCAGGATTAGACAGATGAATGAGAAGGGCGGCAAGAAAGTCATCAAAACCTGGTCCCGCCGGTCAACAATTTTTCCCGACATGGTCGGGCACACCATTGCTGTGCATGATGGCCGCAAACATGTCCCCGTGTACATTACCGAGGACATGGTCGGGCACAAGTTGGGTGAATTTGCTTCGACCAGAACATTCCGGGGTCATGGTTCCCACACCGAACGCTCTACGTCATTAAAGTAAGGTTTCTATGGAGGTCAAGAAAATGGAAGCGAAAGCCAAGGCAAATTATGTTAGAATCGCCCCCCGGAAAGTGCGGGAAGTTATAGATCTGATCCGGAATAAACCGGTGAACGAGGCCAGGGCAATTCTCAGCTACAATCAGCGTCGTGCGGCCAGGATAATCAATAAAATTCTCAACTCCGCCATAGCCAATGCAGAAAACAATTTTGAAATGAACCAGCATGATCTTTACGTGGCCGAGGCCTATGTGAATGAAGGGCCGATCATGAAACGAGTCCGGCCAAGAGCAAGAGGGCGGCGTTATCTTATTCGAAAAAGATCGAGCCATATAACGTTGGTATTAAAAGAAGGAAAGGAGGTATAGAAGATGGGGCAAAAAGTCAGTCCCGTGGGATTTCGTATCGGAATAATCCGTAATTGGGATGCAACGTGGTATGCGGAGAAAGATTATGCCCGGCTACTTCATGAAGATATCCGGGTGCGTGATTATATCCAACAGAAGCTTGCCAATGCCGGAATATCCAGGATCGAGATCGAACGGGTCAGCAATAATCTGAAACTTAACATCCATACAGCCAAGCCCGGAATGGTTATCGGCAGGGGCGGAACAGAAGTGGATCGATTGAAAAAAGATCTGGAAAAAATGACGGGGAGAAATTTGCAGATCAATATATTCCAGATCAAAACGCCGGAACTGGATGCTTACCTTGTGGCGGAGAGTATCGCTTCGCAGCTTGTCCGCCGCATAGCTTTCAGAAGGGCCATGAAACAGGCCATATTCCGTACCATCAAGGAAGGTGCCAGGGGGATCAAAGTTCTTTGTTCCGGGCGCCTGGGCGGAAACGATATGGCCCGCACTGAAAGCTATATGGAAGGAACAGTTCCCCTGCAGACCTTGCGTGCTGATATCGACTACGGCTTTGCAGAAGCGCATACGACTTACGGGCGCATAGGCGTGAAGGTATGGATTTTCAAGGGAGAAATTCTTCCCCAGAAGGAGAAAACAATCCCGGAAGGAGGCGATCGGAATGTTGATGCCCAAACGGGTTAAATTCAGGCGCCATCACCGCGGACGCATGAAGGGTATGTCCAAGGGGGGCACGTCCATAGAGTTTGGCGAGTACGGTCTACAGGCGCTGGAGCCTTCGTGGATCACCAGCCAGCAGATAGAGGCTGCCCGTATTGCGATGACCCGCCATATCAAGAGGGGCGGAAAGGTTTGGATTCGTATTTTTCCGGACAAACCGGTTACGGAAAAACCTGCTGAAACACGTATGGGTAAAGGCAAAGGTACTCCGGAATACTGGGTGGCAGTGGTAAAGCCCGGGAGAATAATGTTTGAACTGGCCGGAGTAAGGGAAGACGTGGCTCGTGCAGCCTTGCGTCTTGCGGCAAGCAAACTGCCTATCAAAACCAAATTTGTCAAGATTGACAAGGTGGGTGGTGAAGGTTGATGAAGATCAAGGATATCAGGGAACTTTCCGATCAGGAATTGAATGAGAAATTGATTGAATTCAAGGAGGAGCTTTTCAACCTGCGTTTTCAGCTGGCTACCGGGCAACTTGAAAACCACATGCGTATCAAGGATGTACGCCGGGGTATCGCCAGGGTCAAAACGGTGATGACGGAAAGAGCTCTTTAGAAAAGCAAATAGCAGCCGTATGCGCTAAAAGGAGGGGACAATCTGTTGGAACGTGGAAGGCGAAAAACACTTACCGGCCGGGTGGTGAGCGACAAGATGGAAAAAACACGGGTCGTTGCGGTGGATAGAACCGCCAGACATCCGCTTTACGGGAAGATTATTCGGCGCACCAAAAAATACAAGTTTCATGATGAAGACAATCAATCTCATCATGGGGATCTGGTAAGGATAATGGAAACCAGGCCCTTGAGCAAGGACAAAAGGTGGCGGCTGATAGAGATTGTTGAAAAATCAAAACTTTAGGGTTTCGAGGCTGGTCTGTACTAGGGGGTGCATGGAAGGTGATTCAGAGCGAAACGAGGTTGAGTGTTGCCGATAATACCGGGGCCAGAAAACTTCTTTGTATCAAGGTTCTTGGGGGATCGGGGCGCAAGTCGGGGAATATCGGCGATATCATAGTAGCCACTGTCAAAGAGGCTGCACCGGGCGGTGTTGTCAAAAAAGGCGAGGTGGTCCGGGCCGTTATCGTCAGAACGAAGAGCGGGATGCATCGCAGGGATGGATCTCACATCTCCTTCGACGACAATGCAGCTGTGATCATCAATGAGCAGAACAATCCCCGTGGCACGCGCATTTTTGGGCCGGTGGCAAGGGAATTGCGAGAAAAAGATTTCATGAAAATAGTATCACTGGCTCCGGAAGCGATCTAGATATGTGGATGAGGAGGGATGTTGAATGGCTTCTGTAAAACTGAAAATCAAAACGGGAGACAATGTTCAAGTGCTCTCCGGTAAAGATAAGGGAAAGAAGGGTAAGGTTATCGCTGCCTATCCCCGGGAGAGGTTGGTCAAGGTGGAAGGGATCAATATCATCAAAAAACATGCCAAACCAACCCAGAAAGTCCCGCAGGGGGGCATCAGGGAGATGGAAGCTCCCATGCACATATCCAAGGTAATGATTCTATGCCCGGCCTGTGGCAAAACAACGCGGGTAGGCCGAAAAGATATCGGTGAACGGCTGATCAGAGTGTGTAAAAAGTGTGGGGAATCTTTGGATAAATGAAGGGGGAATGTGAGCCTTGAATCGTTTAAAAGAAAAATACCTCGGCGATGTCCGAAACGAGATGATGAAGATTTTTCAATACCGGAACATCATGGAGGTTCCCAGACTGGAAAAGGTGGTTGTAAACATGGGGGTTGGCGAGGCCAAGGAAAATGCCAGGCTGTTGGATGCGGCTGCCCATGACCTGTCCCTGATTACCGGCCAGAAACCGATCATTACCAGAGCAAAGAAATCTGTCGCCAGTTTCAAAGTCCGTGAGGGGATGGCCATCGGTTGCATGGTAACCCTTCGTGGGGACAGGATGTATCATTTTGTAGACAAACTGTTCAACGTAGCTCTACCCCGGGTCAGGGATTTCAGGGGTATTTCGCCCCGTTCTCTTGACGGACGCGGCAATTTTTCACTGGGGATCAAGGAGCAGCTGGTGTTTCCGGAAATAGATTACAGCCAGGTTGAGAAGATCAGGGGAATGGATATAACAATTGTAACCACGGCTAGAACTGACGAGGAGGCCCGGGAGCTACTTCGTCTCATGGGGATGCCCTTCCGGGCTGCTTGATACAGGGGAGGATAGATATGGCCAAGAAATCGTTGATAGCCAGTGCCAAGCGGAAGCCGAAATATGCTGTAAGAGCTTACAACAGATGTCAGATATGTGGCAGGCCACGAGCTTACTTGCGCAAATTTGGCATGTGCCGGTTGTGTTTTCGCAAACTGGCAAATGAGGGCAAGATTCCTGGTGTAAGAAAAGCCAGCTGGTAAAAGTTTGAGTAAAGGAGGGGTTACGCGATGATGACTGACCCTATTGCCGATCTGCTTACCCGTATCCGTAATGCCAATATGGCACAACACGACACGGTGGAGATCGCGGCTTCAAATGTAAAAAAAGCCATCGCCGAGATTCTGAAAGAAGAGGGTTTTATCAGGGATTATCAATATATCAATGACCATAAACAGGGAATTTTAAAGATTACTTTGAAATATGGCCAGGATTCGAGACGGGTTATAACCGGGCTCAAGAGGATCAGCAAGCCCGGCCTGAGAGTATATGCGCGGAAAGATAATCTGCCCAAGGTGCTGGGGGGATTGGGAATTGCTATCATTTCTACCTCGAGAGGTTTGTTGACGGACAAGGATGCTCGCCGTGAAGGTATCGGCGGCGAGGTTCTTTGCTACGTGTGGTAGGGCTCAAAAAGGAGGTACTTCGATGTCGAGAACAGGGAAGAAGCCGATCCAGATACCCGATGGCGTGGAAGTTCAGATAAAAGATAACCATATCAAGGTCAAAGGCCCTCATGGCGAACTGGGCCATGACATCCCATCCGGTATCAGTGTGGAACAGGATGAACGGACAATTATTGTAAAAAAGAGTTTGGACAATATCAAGCACAAATCATTGCAAGGTTTGACGAGGACGTTGGTTTATAATATGATCTGCGGGGTCACAGAAAAATTTTCAAAAACGTTGGAACTCGTAGGGGTGGGATACCGGGCAACTTTGCAGGGAAACAAGGTTTCCCTGGCTGTGGGGCTGTCACACCCTGCTGTTTTTGAAATTGAGGATAACCTCGATGTCGAGGTGCCGACACCGGCAAAAATCATCATTTCGGGTATCGACAAACAGCAGGTTGGCAATTTTGCTGCCAGAATAAGAAGTGTAGCGCCACCCGAGCCCTACAAGGGGAAGGGGATCAAGTACGAAAACGAATATGTCCGCAAAAAAGTAGGAAAAGCCGGTACTTAGAGGCAGTTCAAGGGGGCACATTGTATGATTAAAAAAGAATCAAAAAACACTGTTCGGAAACGGCGTCATCGCCGGGTACGGAACAAAGTTTTCGGAACGGCGGAACGTCCACGTTTGAATGTGTTTCGCAGTTTGCAACATATGTATGTAAATTTTATCGATGATGAGAATAATCACACTCTGCTCAGTGTCTCATCTCTTGATCAGGAATTGAAGGACAAGGTAGTCGGAAGGAATAACAGGGAAACGGCCAGATTGGTCGGGGAACTTGCCGGTAAAAAAGCCAAAGCATTGAAGATAGACAGGGCAGTTTTCGATCGTGGGGGATACAAATACCACGGACGGGTAAAGGAACTGGCGGATGCGATCCGCGCTCAGGATATAGAATTTTAAGGAAGGGAGGAAATGATGAAGAATCCAGAAATTGTTCCCGAATTTGAAGAAAAAGTCGTCAGAGTGAACCGTGTTGCAAAGGTGGTAAAAGGCGGCCGCCGCTTCAGTTTCAGTGCATTGGTCGTGGTGGGTGATCGCAAAGGCAGGGTTGGGATGGGCCTGGGAAAGGCAGGAGGAGTTCCGGAGGCTATCCGCAAAGCGGTGGACAATGCTCAAAAAGAACTCATCGAGGTACCGATGGTTGGGACCACGATCACGCATCCCATTATCGGGCGTTTCGGGGCAGGTAGAGTTCTGTTGAAGCCGGCATCCGAAGGAACGGGAATCATTGCCGGCGGCCCTGTTCGTGCCGTGCTTGAACTTTCCGGTATCCGCGATATATTAACCAAATCATTGGGTTCATCCAATGCCCTCAACATGGTCAGGGCCACCATACAAGGCTTGAGTTCATTGCGGAGGGAAGAAGAAGTGAGTGCACTGAGGGGCGTGCCGATCAAATAATTGTGACGAAATCATCACTTTTATTCAGTAACGAAGTTATCGGGGGTGAACAAGTATGCGAGCACATGATATATTTCCTCCGCCCAATTCCAGGTTCAAAGCGAAGAGAAAAGGGCGGGGGATCTCTGCCGGGCAGGGGAAGACAGCCGGACGGGGTCACAAGGGGCAGAAAGCCCGTTCAGGAGGAAAGGTCAGGCGGGGGTTCGAGGGAGGTCAGACACCCCTTACCCAGCGATTGCCCAAAAGAGGCTTTACCAATATTTTTAAAAAAGAATGGTCATTGGTAAATGTAAATGATCTGAACAATTTCGAAGAAGGCAGCATCGTTAACCCTGAATCTTTGAAAGAAAAAGGATTGGTCAAAAACCTGGAAGCCAAAATAAAGATTCTCGGCAACGGTATTCTGGAAAAAAAATTGACGGTTCAAGCCCACAGGTTCAGCAAGGCGGCGGAAGAAAAGATCGTTTCTTCCGGTGGTAAGGTGGAGGTGCTCTGATGCTGGAGACGATAAGAAACATCTGGAGAATCAAGGAATTGCGGGAAAGATTGTTCTTTACCCTGGCCATGTTTGTGGTTTTCAGAATAGGTTCTCATGTGCCTGTTCCCGGGATTGATCCTTCAAAATTGGCCGATTTTTTCCTCGGCGATGATATTTTTGGTTTCCTGAACGTGATGAGCGGTGGTGCTCTTAGCAAATTCTCGATTTTCGCCATGGGCATAATGCCCTATATCACTGCTTCGATCATCATGAATCTCCTTACGGTGGTCATTCCCAAGTTCAAGGAGTGGGGCGAGGAAGGGCCGGAGGGAAGAAAGAAACTGGCCCAGCTTTCCCGTTACGGTACGGTGGTGATTGCCCTGATCCAGGCTGTGGGGATGTCTTTTACCATAGCGCGCCAGGCCGTAGTTGAAGAAACATTTACCGCTTACCTGGTCATCATCATTTCATTGACGGCGGGTACTGCATTTCTGATGTGGATGGGGGAATTGATCACCGAAAAAGGGATCGGCAACGGTATCTCTCTGATCATTTTTGCCGGCATCATTGCCGGGTTCCCGCAAGGGGTCAGCATGAATATAGAACTGTTCAGGTTGGGTGAGATAAAGGTACTGGCCGTTATCATCGTGTTGGTATTGATGCTTCTGCTCATGTTGGGTATCATTGCCCTTGATCAGGGACAGCGCCGTATTCCGGTCAATTACAGCAAGCGGATCAAGGGGCGCAAGATGTACGGGGGACAATCGACGCACATCCCCATGAAGGTAAACCCTTCCGGGGTTATACCGGTGATATTTGCATCGGTGTTGCTGATGTTTCCTGCAACGATAGTACAGTTTATCGACCATCCATTTGCCAAAAAAATAACGACGGCTTTGAGCTGGGGCAAACCGGTAAATCTTGTTCTGTATGTTTTTCTGATCATCGCTTTTTCATATTTTTACACGGCCATACAGTTTGATCCCAACCAGATCGCCGGAAACATAAGAAAATATGGGGGTTTTGTTCCGGGGTTGCGACCGGGAAGGCCGACTGCGGAATACCTTTCCCGGATAATTACCCGTTTGACAACCGTGGGTGCTATTTCTCTTGCTTTTATATCAATATTTCCCATCTTGCTTGAAGGGATTACCCAGTTGCGCGTTGTCTTTACGGGAACCGGACTGATCATCGTCGTCGGGGTTACCCTGGAGACGATGAAACAGGTTGAAGGGCATCTGTTGATGCGCAGTTACAAGGGATTCATGAAATAGTGGGTGTCAAATGATTATCAGTAAAACCAGGGAAGAACTGGACATAATGCGTGAAGCCGGGAGGATCGTGGCCCGGGTTCTGCAAGCCATGAAAGCAATGGCAGTTCCCGGTGTGGAGACGGCTGAATTGGATCAGCGGGCCCGGGAAATCATCAAGGAAGCGGGAGCAGAACCGGCATTTCTGGGTTACAGGGGGTTTCCGGCCAGTATCTGTACCAGCATCAACGAGGAGTTGGTACATGGGATTCCCGGAACCAGGAAATTGAAAGAAGGCGATATTTTAAGTGTCGATGCCGGGGCAAGATTTCGGGGTTACCATGGTGATGCGGCGGTTACCCTTCCCGTGGGAAAAATAAACAAGGCTGCCCGCCGCCTGGTCAGGGTAACCGAGGGGGCACTTGAAAAAGCTATCGAGCAGATGCGCATTGGAAACCATCTATCGGATGTTTCTCATGCCATCCAATCCTATGTGGAAAGTTTCGGATTCTCGGTGGTGAGGAATTATGTCGGTCATGGAATCGGTACCCGGATGCATGAGCCACCGGAGGTGCCCAATTTCGGACTTCCGGGCAGGGGCCCCCGGCTGAGGGAAGGGATGGTTCTGGCCATTGAACCGATGGTCAACATCGGTTCCTGGGAGGTGGAGGTACTTGCCGACCAATGGACGGTAGTAACAGCGGACCGTAGCCTGTGTGCTCATTTCGAGCATTCGGTTGCTATCACCTCCGCCGGCCCGGAAATTTTAACTTTGCTTTAGTGAGGAGAGGGGCTAATAGTGGGGGAGATAAGGCCGGGGCAACTGGTATGTTCATTGGCCGGGAGGGATCGGGGCAAATATTATTTTGTGTGGAGAAGGGTTGATAGCAGATATGTGCTGGTTGTTGACGGCCGGGGCAAGACCCTGAGTTCGGCCAAGAAAAAGAACCTGATTCATTTGCAGAAGCATAATTTTGTTTCGTCAGCTTTTGTAGAGGGAATCAACTCGGGGAAAATAACCGACAGTCTGATCAGCCGTTATCTCAAAGAAGCAATCGCAGGAAAGGAAGAGTAAAAAGGAGGTCGAGTGATTTTATGACCAAAAAGAAGGGGGTCATAGAACTCGAAGGCACGGTAGTTGAGCCTTTGCCCAATGCCATGTTCAAGGTAGAGCTTGCCAACGGGCACATGGTCCTGGCTCATGTTTCCGGAAAAATACGTATGAATTTCATCCGTATTCTCTCCGGTGACAGGGTACTGCTCGAGTTATCTCCTTATGACCTTACGCGGGGACGCATCACATATCGTTACAAGTAGCAGGGGGGGCAGAAACAATGAAAGTCAGGCCTTCGGTCAAGCGGATTTGTGAGAAATGTAAAATAATCCGTCGCAAGGGGAAAGTAATGGTCATCTGTGAAAATCCCAAACACAAGCAGCGCCAGGGATGAGCCATGCCGGTGGTGATCTACCGGCAGAAACAATATTGTTCCGAATATCGGCCGGGTCCGGATACATGATGCCAGAATTGGAAATAATACCCTAGATGTTGTTTGTTATTATCAGGATCTGATTGCCAAGAATTTTGGGGAGGAGGTGTTGTATTGGCCAGGATAGCAGGGGTAGATTTGCCGCGAGACAAGAGAGTTTGTATCGCCTTGACTCATATATACGGTATAGGTAGAAACAGAGCTCTTGAAGCGGTTCAGGAATCAAATATCGATCTACAGAAACGGGTCAGGGATCTGACGGAGGAGGAGGCAAACCGCCTGCGGGATTATATCGGCAAGAATTACCAGGTTGAGGGTGATCTGCGTCGTGTAGTCTCCATGAACATCAAAAGACTTGTAGAGATCAATTGTTACCGGGGAATCCGTCATCGCCGGGGGTTGCCGGTCAGGGGGCAGACAACAAAAAACAATGCGCGTACACGTAAAGGCCCGCGGAGAACGGTAGGTGTTCACCGCAGGTAAATTTTGATCGGAAGGGAGGAGGACAGACTTGAAGCGAACAAGGGGAGCCCGCGTTAGACGGAAAGAGAGAAAAAATGTAGAACGCGGTATTGCTCACATAAAATCAACGTTCAACAATACAATCATATCCATAAGCGATATGCAGGGCAATTGTATCTGCTGGTCCAGTGCCGGCAATTCGGGATTCAAGGGATCTCGCAAATCGACGCCTTTTGCGGCACAGGTTGCCGCGGATGCAGCGGCCAGGGAAGCCATGGAACATGGTATGAAACATATCGAGGTATATGTCAAGGGCCCTGGTTCCGGCAGGGAAGCAGCGATCCGTTCTCTCCAGGCAGCGGGGTTGGAGGTAAATGTAATCAAAGATTGTACACCTATACCCCATAACGGATGCCGCCCGCCCAAAAGACGAAGGGTTTAAATCCAATTCTTATATCGGAGGTGAATAATTACAAATCATGGCACGATACACTCAGTCTGTTTGCCGGCTATGCCGCAGGGAAGGCGTAAAATTATTTTTAAAGGGAGAGCGTTGTTACACGGACAAATGTGCCTTTACCAGGCATGCTTACCCGCCCGGACAGCACGGGCAGGGGAGGGGAAAGGTATCCGAATACGGATTGCAGTTGAGGGAGAAGCAGAAAGCCCGGCGTATCTATGGTGTTCTTGAGGGTCAATTCAGAAGGTACTTTGCCGAGGCAGACCGGAGAAGAGGGGTTACCGGCGAGATATTATTGCAAATTTTGGAGAGCCGCCTTGATAATACCGTCTTTCGCATGGGGCTGGCCAGATCGCGTTCCGAAGCAAGGCAGCTGGTCAGGCATGGCCACTTTGAGGTGAATGGCCGCAAAGTTGATATACCGTCCTATCAGACCAAGGCCGGGGATGAGATTGCCGTCCGGGAAAAAAGCAAGGGCAAGAAAATTTTTCAGTATATCAAGGAAGTCGGCGAGCAGGTAGGGATAGTCGAATGGCTTGAAGCTGATATTGAAAATTTGCGGGGGAAAGTACTGCGGGTTCCTGCCCGTGACGAGATAGATATTCCTATTTCCGAACACTTGATAGTGGAGATGTATTCCAGGTTGTAAAGTAAGATATCATTGAATGGGTGATCGAAGCCCCATCAAATGAATGTTACCCTGAACAGAAGGGGGTTTTCAGTAAAACATGATTGAGATCGAGCAGAAAGCAAAGATTGACCTGGTTGAAGTCAAGGATGAAGACAATGGTAACTATGGCAAGTTTATCATTGAACCGCTGGAAAGAGGTTATGGGACCACCTTGGGGGTTGCTTTGAGGAGGATACTGCTTTCATCCCTGAAAGGGGCCGCCGTCACCAGTATCAAGATAGACAATGTCCTCCACGAATTTTCAACGATAGAGGGTGTTGTGGAAGATACGGTGGAGATTGTCCTTCGCTTGAAGGATCTGTGTATGAAAGTCTCTTCAGACGAACCGCAGGTGCTGATGATCGAGGAGACTGGTCCCAAGGAGATCAGGGCCGGTGACATAACCGTTCCGTCCGACGTGGAGATATTGAATCCGGAGATGTTGATTGCCACTCTTTCCAAGGGGGCTGAACTCAACATGGAAATAAATGTGGCCAATGGCCGCGGTTATGTACCCGCGGATCAGAACAAGCACCCGCAGCAACCCATAGGTGTTATACCGTTGGATTCTTTCTTTTCGCCCATCCGTAAAGTAAATTACGCTGTCGAGGATACGCGGGTCGGGCAGAAGACGGATTACGATCGGCTGACCCTGGAAGTATGGACGGATGGAAGCGTCAGCGCGGAAGAATCGATCAGCCTGGCGGCAAAAATACTTAATACGCACCTGAACATCTTTATCAATCTGACCGAAAAAACCGATGAAGTGGAAATCATTGCCGATGAGGAAGAAGAAGGGAAAGATAAGGATCTGGGGCTGACAATCGAGGAACTTGATCTTTCGGTTCGCTCATTTAACTGCCTCAAGAGGGCGGGTATCAATGTAGTCGGGGAGCTTATAGAAAAAACCGAGGATGATTTGATGAAAGTCCGCAACCTGGGCAAGAAATCTCTGGAAGAGATCACCAACAAATTGGCCGAGTATGATCTTGCCCTGCGGGAGAAGGAAGAAGACGAGAGTTAGAGCAAATGGGGAGGAGGGGGCTTAGTCATGCCACGGAAGCGAAAAATGGGGAGAAAGATCGGCCCGCGCCGAGCCCTGTTGAGGAATCAGGTTACTTCTTTGTTGAAAATCGAAAGAATGGAAACAACAGAAGCCAAGGCCCGGGAAGTAAAACGGTTGACCGACAGGATGATTACCCTGGCCAAACGCGGGGATCTTCATGCCCGCAGACAGGCGCTTGCTTTTCTTATGGATGAGGATGTAGTGACCAAACTTTTTGAAAAAATCGGCCCTCGCATGGAGGAGAGAAACGGCGGCTATACCAGGATGACCAAATTATATTATCGTCGCGGCGACGGGGCTTCAATGGTTTTGTTGGAGCTGACCAGTTAATGATTTTTGGCAGTATCAACAGTAAGGAGTTTATCTCTTGGTTTCAATAATTGCTGCTGAAGGGCTCGTATTCGATTACGAGACCTCGTCCGGAATCGTAAATGCTTTGAAAGGGATAGATGTTGAGATCCACAGGGGCGAATATGTGGCCATTATCGGGCCCAACGGTTCCGGCAAGTCAACGCTTATCAAACATTTCAATGCTTTGCTGACCCCTACCGGCGGGAAAGTCCGTGTAGGGGATTTTTCTGTGGAAAACGGCAATGATGTACAGCTCATCAGGAAGAATTGCGGAATGGTATTTCAAAATCCTGATAACCAGATTGTCGCCACAACCGTGGAAGAAGACGTTGCTTTCGGCCCCGAAAACCTGGGCATTCCCTCATCGGAAATCCGGGAAAGAGTAAAGGAAGCCATGTCTGCGGCGGGCATTGCCCACCTTGCGAAACTGGCGCCGCATCTTCTTTCGGGGGGAGAGAAACAGCGCGTTGCCATTGCAGGAGCCCTGGCCATGCGCCCTTCATGTCTTCTTCTTGATGAACCGACATCGCTCCTGGACCCCCGGGGGCAACGGGAAATCATGGGCCTTCTGGCCAGGTTGAACGAAGAAAAAAATATGACCATCATCCATGTCACCCATTCGATGGAGGAGGCGGCCGAAGCCGCCCGTGTCATGGTGATGTTTGATGGCCTGATCGTGCAGGAAGGTCCTCCGGGGGAGGTCCTGGGAATGTCTGATCGTTTGAAAGGGTGGGGGCTTGAAGCCCCGGTCGCGGCCACCATGGCGCAACGGCTCCGATCTGCAGGATTTGAAGTGCCTTCCGGGGTAATACGCAACGACCAGCTGGTGGAATTCTTATGTTCTTGAAAGCAACCGATCTGCACTTCAAATACATGCCAGGCACACCGTTAGAGGTTCATGCCTTGAAAGGAATCACTCTCTCCGTGGCGCGCGGCGAGTTTGCCGGAATAATCGGTTCTTCGGGAGCCGGCAAGACAACGCTGCTGCAGCTTCTATCCGGATTGCTGTTTCCTTCCGCGGGGCAGGTGATCATCGATGGATTGCCCACGGATGATGATGCTTCATCAATGAATGCATTGCGCAAGCGCCTGGGGATAATGTTTCAACATCCCGAACAGCAACTTTTTGCCGAAACAGTTTTTCAGGATGTATCTTTCGGCCCAATGAATATGGGACTGCCCCGGGAAGAAGTTGGCACCCGGGTAAGAAAAGCGCTGGAGCAGGTCGGGCTGGATTATAACCGGATCGGGGACCAGTCGCCTTTCAGGTTGAGCGGGGGGGAGATGCGCCGGGTTGCCCTGGCCGGAATCATGGCCATGGGGCCGGAAGCCTTGATACTGGATGAACCGACCGCCGGCCTTGATCCCCGTGGGCGGAAAGAATTGCTGGGCTACATCGAAAACCTTCATCGGCAGGGAATGACCGTGATAATGGTTTCACATCGTCTCGAAGATATCGTCGATCATGCACGGAAGATCTTTGTTTTGCATGAGGGGAAACTGGTTTTGCATGGGGAGCGGGAGAAGGTCTTTGCCGACCGCTCGTGCCTGAAAAACTACGGATTGGATCTGCCCCCGGTGACCCTGTTGATGCATCAGCTCCGGGACGGGGGGCGGGATGTCAGAACGGATATCTTCTCCCTTGAGGATGCCTGCAGGGAGATCGAGGCCAAATTGAAGGGAGGCGGCGGGGATTGACTATCAGCAATAGCATCACCATCGGACAATATATCCCCGGTGATACCTTCATGCACCGCCTGGACCCCAGATGCAAACTTCTGGCGTTGCTGATGTTCATTGTAGCTATCTTCATGGTCAACAAACTGTTGTTGTTGATTCCTTTTTTTCTGCTGGCGGTGCTGCTCCATGCCGGATCGCGTATCCCCTTCAGATTCATGGTGCGTGGCCTGAAGCCGATCATCTATATCATCGCGTTGACGCTTTTTCTCCACGTTTTCTTTACACGCGGGGGGCGGGTGCTGTTTCGCTACGGCCCGGTCACCATCGAATCCGTGGGGGTGGAAATGGGGCTGTTTACGGTTTTTCGCCTCATCCTGCTTATTTTGTTCACCATGCTGGTAACCCTCACGACAACGCCTCTGGCCCTTACCGGGGGAATGGAATATTTTCTCCGCCCCTTGAAATACCTTAAAATCCCCGTGGCTGAAATAGCCATGATCCTGACCATTGCCCTGCGCTTCATTCCTGTTTTGATGGAAGAAAGTGAACGTATAATACGGGCCCAGACAGCCAGGGGAGCAAATTTCAAGGAGGGTCATATTTTAAAAAGGATACGGTTCCTTGTTCCGGTGATGATACCTCTTTTTGTCAGCGCCTTCCGGCGTGCCGACGAACTGGCCGTAGCGATGGAAGCACGCTGTTACAGAGTCGGTGGAACAAGAAGCAGCCTTCATGAACAGAACTTCGGGCGGAACGACTATGTCGTTATCGTCATGTCGGCACTGGTAGTGGCGGTCACCGTTTCAAGCCGTATGCCTGCGTTCTGGTCATAAAATTTATCACGGGGAGATTGCATGGAAAACATACTGTTGCGGGTATCCTACGATGGGACAGAATACGGGGGATTTCAACTGCAAAGAAATGCTGTTACCATTCAGGAAAAACTGGAAGAAGCACTCTTGCAGATATATGGTGTGCCGATCAGGATAAAATGTGCGGGACGCACCGATGCCGGGGTTCATGCGCGTGGGCAGGCAGTCAACTACGAGGCGGAACCGCTTGTTCCGGTGGATCGCATACCCTGGGCATTGAATACAAAACTGCCCCGGGAGATCGTCGTCTGGAAAGCGGAAGTGGTCGGGGAGGGTTTTCATGCCGGTCACGATGCGGTAAGCAAGGTATACAGCTACACCATCGATACTGCTGAATTTATCCAAGTGATGGAGCGAAGATATGCATGGCATTGCCCGGCAAAACTGGATTTGCAACGCATGGAAGAAGGTTGCCGCATCATAGAAGGGCGGCATGATTTCAGACTATTTCAGGCTGCGGGCGGCAAGGTCAAGGACACGCGGCGCATCATTTACCATGCCCGGACAAGAGAAGACAGGGAGCGGCAGATCATCCGCATTCTTCTGGAAGGCGATGGTTTCCTTTACAAGATGGTGCGCTTTCTGGCCGGCGCCCTTGTGGAGATGGGAAAGGGTGATCTGGGCGCTGCTGTGCTCGGTGAGGCACTTGAAAATCCCTCCCTGCACTCGCGCCTCGGACCGGCACTTCCGGCCAGAGGAGTCTGCCTGGAAAAAGTAAACTACGGGAACAAAAAATAGCATAGCCTCCCTTGACAGGCGCAGGATGGTATAATACAATCTACCTCGTGAGTGTACGCCGCTTGCAATACAGTTACCGTTTTCAACGGGGTAGATGATAGTACAGGAGGATAAAAATGAATGCCAAGACTTACATGGCAAAACCGGGTGAAGTTGATCAGAAATGGTACATCATCGATGTGGCCGGAAAACCTCTGGGCAGGGTGGCATCCCAGATAGCGCATATTCTCAGAGGAAAACATAAAGCCATCTATACTCCACACGTGGATACCGGAGATTATATCATCGTCATCAACGCCGATAAAGTCGCCCTGTCCGGCAAAAAGGCCGTTCAGAAAGTATATTACCGACATTCCGGATATACAGGGGGACTGAAAACAACCAGTTTTGCAGATTTGATGAAACGAAAACCCGAACGGGTCATCTATCTGGCGGTCAAGGGCATGTTGCCCCACAATCGTCTTGGAAGAGCCATGCTCAAGAAGATGAAAGTATACAGGGGCAATGAACATCCGCACGAGGCCCAGAACCCGCAGATCTGGAACGGGGCGGGAGAGGAAAAGGAGGGGTAGAGATTGGCTCAGGTTCAATACCAGGGAACAGGGCGGAGAAAAGTTGCCATAGCCCGCGTTCGGCTTCTGCCGGGTAACGGTGAGATAATCATCAACAAAAGGCCCATGGACGAATATTTTGAAATGGAAGCGCTCAGGTTGATGGTTCGCCATCCTCTGGTTTCCACCGGTGTTGAAGGCAAATACAATGTTATTGCCAAGGTGGAAGGCGGGGGATTGACAGGGCAGGCCGGAGCCGTCCGCCACGGGATAGCCCGAGCTTTGCTGCAGAGCAATCCCGAATTACGGCATGTGTTGAAGAAAGGCGGCTTTCTTACCCGTGATCCGCGGATGAAAGAACGCAAGAAATACGGCCTCAAAGGTGCCCGCCGCGCGCCACAGTTCTCGAAGAGATAAAGCAAAACATATACAAGTTTACAATCAAAGCACCGGATTCAGTCTGGTGCTTTTTTGTTTTGTAAAGGATTGGCAAAATATGGGGAAGGCACTATAGAGAAAAATATTAAGTTGATTTTGATTTTTTACCCCGGAGGCAGAATAGTCAATCGATGTAATTTGGAATATATAATATAAATTAAGGAGGTCTTATCAATGTATTAAGAAGGAGCAGAAAGAAGGGAATCGACAAGAGCAAATAGCAGCACTAAAGGGAAACAAGAAGGGGAGCGCAAGAGGCAAGAGAAATTTGAAAGGAGTACCATGAATAACATGAGATTTACGATTAAAACTAATGAATTTTTGAAAAGTAATATTATTGGATATTATCATCAGTATTACACCGGTATACCGGACACTGCTTTTTTTCGAGGTGTGCTAGACATGGCATTATTCTAGCTGGTGAAGGCCCAGTTTAATAGAAAACTTTTTGTAAATAAATCATTTTTAAGAACCAATTCTATGTTATTCCATAGCAATCTCTGTTAGTCTTTTATGAATTTGTCTCCATTCAAGGCCTAGATTAATAGTTTTGATTCTAATAATTTGTCCTTGAATCAAGTATTCTAAGTCTAAATCTTCGCCTGTCCTAGGATAAAGCAAAATACCAATACACTTTTCGTCTATGCCACCTTTTCCTTGAATATTTTTTATATAAGAAAAAAGTTGATATAAGTTTTCTGAATGAAGCTTTTTTGCATTATAATTATAGGAAAATGCAGATATTTTATATTTTGTATCAATTATAAGTTTTTTATCTTTGATTTCTAAAGAAATGTCCGTCTGCATTATAGGCAAATATTCCATCCCTGCACCATCTTTTACATCCCACTTTATATTTTCCCTGTAAATCCTTACATTCGCCAATTCTTTTTTATAAAAATTCCGAACGAAGTTTTCAAACAAATATCTCATTTGTCTTTCATCACGAATAAAATCTTTAAATTTTACAGTACCAGATTTTTCATCAACCAATAAGTTATTGAATATAAGCTCACAAATATCCAATATAAAAGAATAGTAACGATTATTCCTATGGATTTGTACTTCTCTAAATATTCTTTTATTGAGTTTTATCGTGTCTATGGCTTCAAAGTATTTATGAACTTTTTTTAAATCATTTTTTAAACCTGTATCTAAATCTTCATATAATAATAAATAATTTATTGTTGTTTTTATAATTCTATTATGAAGGATATTGTGGTTTAGTTCATCATATTCGCAAAACATTTTTCTCTTTATCCATAAATTTCTTTTAAAGGACTTATTGATATTAATCTTGCCTCTTATAATATTTTCTTCTTCCTCAAAAGTTATATATTGCCTGTAAAGCCCTCTTCTTATCAGGTAACTAACACCATTTTCTAGGATCAAAGCAAATAAATCCATTATTTTATTGCTATACAAAGAATCAACTTCAACAATGTCTTGATATTTCAATACATTCCAAGCATAGCACAGCATATAGTAAATATTTTGTATTGGTATAAAATTTACCATACCATCACTTCTCATAATAGATTTTCTGTTTCATTTTCTGCAGTTTCTTCATCATCAAACCAATACTCGTGAAGCAAAGGTTTTATCTCTAGGTATATGATCCGTTTATACCAATCTTCGGAGCTTTCATCAGGTAAACGTTCGGTGCAAAAATAACTATGTCCAATCTCATAACCTTTCCCCAAATCTTTTGAGTCATCTTTTATCTTGGTGTTAAGCCTATTGAATCCCGTAACAATTTTATCAATAATCCCTTCTTCAATGTTATTGTTGTTCAAGTGTTTTTTAAATTTTTCCGAGTTAAATGCGGGTTCCATATAGATAAATCTAAATCTTCTTCTGAGAGCGTAATCTACCATCGCCAAAGATCTGTCAGCAGTATTCATTGTCCCTATTAAAAAAACATTTTCAGGAATATAAAATCTTTCTTCCCTTGAATAAATCAATGGCATCCCGTATTCTTCACCTCTTTTGTCTGATTCGAGTAGCATCAACAATTCGCCCAAAAATCTTACTCAAATTTCCCCTATTGATTTCATCAATTATAAAGAAATAATTTGATTTATGATCTTCTTTTGCTTTTTTGCAAAAATTATAAAAAATACCATTCTTAAGCTCAAATGATCCATTTTCTGCAAGTCTGACCCCTTGCACAAAATCTTCATAAGAATAACTTTGATGGAATTGTACCATTTCAATTTTATCGTTATCTTTACATCCCATAGATAAATAGGCTATTCTTTTTGCAACAAATGTTTTTCCTGTTCCAGGTGGTCCTTGCAAGATTATATTTTTCTTTGCATCTAGGCTGTATCGAATCTCTTCACATTTTCTCTTATCAATAAAAGCTTCTTCCAGAAACATCTCCTTTGTGTAAGGGTCTTTTCCCTTAACTGGTAGAGGGGGGGGAGGGGGGGAATAATTATCAAAAAACATATCAAATATTCTATAGTTTTTAAATTTAAAGTTTTCATCTCTAAACTTTTTTATTCTCTTGGTATTCTCTATGTAATGAATCGTTTCCTTGGGTTTAATCAATTTGATACCTAAGTTTTTATATGCTTCTATGCCCCAACCTGTTCCATTATTTAGAATAGGGAATACATACGGTTTCAAGCAATGTAATATCTGGCTTATGGATGCAACGCCCAATCCCTTCATATAACTTTTCAGAAGAGGTTCAGCAGTGTTTATTATACTATCTTCATCATCCATAGCCAAAATATCAATACATAGTTTGATAAACTTTTTGCTATTTTCTTCGCTTACTCGTAATTTGCCTATACCTGTGCCGAACATGCCCATGTGATCTGATTTGCCGTGACTACTATAGTCACCATTATTTGCTTTTTCCCTAATTCTTTTTAGTATCCCATGAAGTCTTTCTTTTTCAAAGGTACTTAAACTGCTGTTATTTATACATAACTTCTTATGCTTATAAGACCTGCGGAAAGTTCCTACTGTGGAAAAATATAGTAAATTCAAATCTTCGACTTTTAAATTATCAACAGTTACAGTTGACAATGCTTTTACTGTTTCCCTGACCAATTCATAACTCCCATCGTGCTCGTCAGGTATTAGTTCCTCCTTTTTCATAAGAGCTTCCATAATATCTTTCATTAGTTGATTCCTCCTATTCAAAATGCCAAAGACAGAGGAAGGTCCCTCTATAATTTTCTCTCGCCTTTGCCAATTGCTTTACACTGCGCAAAAACAAGATGCATTTATATGCTGGAGCGTTAATTGGCTTAATCGCCCAAAAAATCCTCTATTAACAAAAACGTTTGATAATTCAATAGTTGAAAATGAAAAAATATTATTCATTTTCTCCCTCATTTCATATAGTTGTTATATACCATTACTTTTCACAATTTAATTAGGAATGTTTCCGAGAGTTTGGTGGTCTAAATATTGCAAGTTGGGGATGCTGCCTTTTACCCTCCCCTTTCCCTCAATTATTTAATAATTTTAATCATATTATAGCACGTACCCCGGTTCTCAAAAAGATAAAGTAATATCTATATCATTCACCATCAGAAAAAGAAAAGCACTCCTTTATTTCGCGGGTGCTTTATTTATTTTCCACTTTTTCAAGGAAATAAGGTCCCCCGGAGCGAACAAATAATCTAGGATAATAAAGCAAAAATATGAAGGTACGGAAGGTGAGGTTGGTTTCGGGCCGGTGCCCGGATCCGCAATTGGCCATGGACCATTCAAGTAACGGAAACAGGGTCTGCCTGGGAAGTCTGGAACAACTGGAGGCAAAACTTTTCGAGGAAATTTCATCTCTGAAAAGCAGGGATCCCATGATGCCGATCAAGGTCGTGGTGAACTCCAACCTGGCAGGGGTTTACCTTCGCCGCATGCTGGTATTGAAGGGCCTGGATCATGCCAATGTGCATTTCTGCACGCTGGCCGATCTGACCAGGGAACTGGCTGAGCGTTACGGGCAGGATAGAAAAAGAGCGCTCCCCTATCATGGGGAGGAGAGGATCTGCCGTATTCTGGCCCGGGGGATACCTCCGGGCTCGTATTTCGAACCGGTGCAGGAGTTTGCCGGTTTTTCCAAAGCTCTGCGAAGGACATTTCAGGAGTTGCAAGAAGCAGGGATCGATGCTATAGAAGCCGATACGCCGAAGAATCGCATCTTGCAACAGCTGTACCGGGATTACAATCATATCCTTGATCGGTTTTCCGCCTCGCCTCTGTCCATCAAGGATCTGCCCCGTCTCGAGTTGGCGGGCCGGTCGCTGCCTGGAATAATGGTCTACGGTTTGTATCGCTTTAACAGCAGGCAGAAAGAATGGCTTGCCGAGCTGGCTTCCATCACCGATATGACTTTTTTCCTGCCCCGTTCTGTGAGCAGTCATACCCATGGACACGAGTTCCTGTCATGGTTTGAGATGAAAGGTTTTGAAGTGGAGAAGAAAGAAGATGGCACAGCCCCGGTTGTTGGCGATGGGATTTCAAGGTTGCAGGATCGCCTGTTTTCCGCGATAACGCCCGGTAGTGGCTATGAACCCAAGGGTGATGATCACTCCTTTCAAGTCTGGTCGGCGCCCGGGGAAGTAAAGGAAGCGGAGGAGATCTGCCGCCGGATCATGGGCTTTGTCGCGGAGGGGTATTCTTTCAATGATATGGCTGTGCTGGTTAGAGACGCCCAATATTATCCTCTGCTGGCGGGGATTTTCGAGGGCCTGGGATTGCCGTATTATATGCCCATGGGACGCAGGCTGCACGCCACCCGTGCAGGCATGGCCCTGATAATGTCCTTGCAGCTATGCGGGGGGATGTGGGAGCGCAAAGAGGTGATGGAGTTGCTGGACATTGCTCCCTTCGACTATGCCCGTGTTCTGGGGACCGCAACGGCACCCTCCGTACCGCTCTGGGACCACTTTTCGGTGATGGCCGGTATAACCGAAGGAATCGATAATTGGGAACAGGGGTTGGGCCGGCTGTACGAAAAGATGAAGAGCGATATGGAAACAGAAGAGAATGATCGGGAAGAAAAGGGGGAGCAGCTGTCACAACTGAAATTGTTCCGCCTGTTTGTCAAACATATTCAGACTGCACTGGCGGGGATTCCCGATAGTGGTAGATGGACGGATATCGTCGGCGCGCTGGAAAAGTTCATACAGGATTTTTTTCTTGAGGGGAGGGGGTACAACGAGATCCTCAAGGTGATTCTGCTTCTGAAGGGGCTCGATATGATCGAGGAAGGAGAGGTAAGCTTCCGGGATGTGAGGGAGATCGTTCTGGACATATTGAAGGAAACGTATATTCCCCACGGAAGTTTCCAGCAGGGGGTAACGGTATGCTCTCTTGACAGGGCACAGAGCCTCAGATTCAAGATTGTATTTATACCGGGAATGAGGAGTGGAATGTTTCCGGGGGCGGTGCGCCAGGATCCCCTCATTCCCGATGAAGAAAGAAAACAGCTGGGCAGCAGGCTTGCTCTACGAAGGGAAGCATCGGCATATGAAGCCCTCTCCTTCGCGGGTGCAATCAGCAGCGCCGGGGAGCGGCTGATCCTGTCCTTTCCACGCTTCAACAGCATAAGCGGGGATGAGCAGATGCCGTCCCGGTATCTTTTGAGAGCGGTAGAGGCGGTCATGGGCAGTTTTTGCACGGCCGAGAACATCCCCTCTTTCCCCGGCTACAGGCATATCGCTTCCAATCATATTCTCCGTCCCCGGGAAACCATCTTTCCCGAGGAGTTCGAACGCAGTCTGATCCGGTCGGGGGTGCCGGGGGGCAAGTTGGATGAATATTTTGCCGCAAATTATCCCTGGTTTGCGGATGCTCGGCGGGCGCATAAGCAACGCCAGAAGCCTACCTTCACCGCGTACGAAGGGATGATGGGGGAAGAAGGGATAGAGTATGTCATTGAAAACTACGATCCATACAAAAGGCACCTGTCGGTTAGCTTCATGGCCGACTATCTGAGATGTCCCTACTGTTTCTTCCTCAAGAATCTGATCGGCCTGGGGCTTCCGGGGGAGGCGGAAGGTCCGATGCGTATCGAACCCCTGGCGAAGGGTTCCCTGGTCCATGAAATACTGGAGAGGTTCTATCAGCGGGCGAACAGGGAGCGAATCCTGCCTCTTGACGGGAAGAGCTTGGCAGAAGCCTCGTCAATAATGGAGGAGGTGCTGGAGGATTGTTTCAGCCAGGCGGAGAGAAGGGGGGAGACGGGGCATCAGCTTCTCTGGAAAACTGACCGGAAGAATATCAGGGATGATATGCTGGAGCTGCTGCGGCATGAAGCAAGGCTTGGCCATCCCGGGGTTCCCTCCGATTTCGAGATACCCTTTGATGTTGCTGTCAAGCCGGAAGATGGCCGGGCTGTCCGCTTCAGAGGCAGGATCGACCGCCTGGACAGATCGGAAGAAAAAATAAATATCATCGATTACAAGACGGGGAGACCGCTGTCATATACCAGAAAAAAGATGCAGGAGGGCCTCATGTTGCAGCTGGCAGTTTATATATTGGCGGCCAGGGAAATATGCCGTATGGACAGCTACGACAATATAACAGCTTCATTTTACTATGTATCGCGGGATGCCGCTTTCAAAAAAGTGGATTTCCCCGGTACAACGATGGTAAAAAAAATGCCGTTGTTTGAACAGGTGTTAACCGTGGTTATGGATGGTATTTCGGGAGGCATGTTTTTTCCCTATCCATCCTCGGCAATCTCATGTTCTTTTTGTGATTATCACGATATCTGCGGCCGTGATATCAAACAAGTTTATCAACGAAAAGAAGAAGACCCCCGGATAAAAAGTTTCAGGGATATCGTTGAGTTTGTTTTATGATGGGGCTGAAAGGAGCAAAGAGGTAGATGGGCAGGAAAGAACGGGTGCCAGTTGACAGGGATGATCGCGAGAAAATTTCCCGTGATTTTTCCACTACATTCTGGGTCGAGGCCGGGGCGGGCACGGGAAAGACCAGTTTGCTTATCAGGCGCCTGATAAATCTTGTTACGGTCGAGGGGGCCCATCTTGATCGTATCGTGGCGGTAACCTTCACAGAGAAGGCAGCTGCAGAAATCAAAGAGAGGTTGCGTGAAGGGTTTGAGCGTGAACTGATGACAGATTTGCCCGATCGACAGCGGGACAGGATCATCAGAGCGCTCGGGGAGATCGAGTATGCCCCTATCAAGACGATCCATTCTTTTGCCACATCCCTGCTCCGTGAGCGGCCCGTCGAGGCGGGAATCGATCCTCTTTTCCGGGTTCTTGATGCGGAAGAAACAGATTCACTTTGCAGCGGGGCATGGGATGACTGGTTCCTGAAAGAATTGGATGCCAACCGCGCCGCTCTGGAGCGTGCCCTTGACTTCAAGTTCAGCGAAAGTCATCTGCGGGAACTGTCACTGTTGCTTTACAATCATCGGGATATGGTACAGGAAGGTAGCAGCAGGGTTTCTCCCCCGCTGACGGGGGAGAGTTTCATGGCCTCGTTGGAGAATGAGTTTCAGCTTGTTGCAGACCTGGCGGAAAGTTGTGTCGACAGGGATGATGCGGGGTATCAACAGTATATGGCACTGGCGGATTGGTTGAATTCCAGCCGCATGTTGAAGAATGATGACCTTTTGAAGTCGATTCTGTTCCAGATGCCGGCGGTTGGGAAAAAGGGCAACAAGAAAAACTGGTCTCCCCCGGATAATTGCACCGCTCAGAAAAAGATCTCCGTGAACATACAGGGCGCTCAAAGAAGAATCAGAAGCGTCATAACTTCATCCATCATCGATGAGATCATCGATTGGCTGAAAGGTTATCTAAGATATGTGGAGGAAAAAAAGAAGGAGGCAGGCGTGCTGGATTTCAACGACCTGCTGATCAAAGCACGTGATCTGGTCAAGGATAATGTCGAGATCCGGCGTTACTTCCAGAAACGTTATTCCCATCTTCTGATCGATGAATTCCAGGACACCGATCCTCTGCAGGCGGAAATCATTTTCTTTCTGGCGGAAGAAGAACCTCTGGCCGTCAACTGGAACGAGGTGAAGATGATTCCCGGCAAGCTATTCATCGTTGGCGACCCCAAACAGGCCATCTACCGTTTCCGGAGGGCCGATATTGAAATTTACGAGGAAGCCAAAAGGCTGGTCCTGGATCAGGGGGAAGTAATCAAAATAGTTCAGAACTTCCGGACGGTGCCTTCTATCATAGACTGGGTTAACCGTTCTTTTTCGGAGTTGATCATCCCTGTTCCGGGGAAACACTATCAGCCTCATTATGAAGATTTGCATTCTTACCGCGATCGGCTGCCCGGGGTTGACAGGGGAGTCATCGTGCTTGAGTTGCCCGAGGAAGTGGGGGAATTCAGCTCCGAAGAGAAACGCAAGGCGGAGGCCGCCCTCGTGGCATCTTTCATCAAGGGAGCTGTCGAAAACAGGATGCCTGTCGGGGGGAAGGAGAATGACAGGCCGCTTTCGTGGGAAGATATCGGGATTCTTTTTCCTGCCACGACCGGGTTGGATATCTACCTGCAGGCATTGAAGAAGGAATCGATCCCTTACCATCTGGAAGGGGGGAAGTTGTTCTACCAGCGTTATGAGGTCATAAGTTTTATCAATTTGCTTGTTTCTCTGGATAACCCTTTCCACGGCGTGGCATTGGTAGCTGCACTGAAATATTTTTTTGGCATCTCCGATGAGGAATTGTTACTGTATATCAAAAACGGCGGCCGCCTGAATTACCTTGCCAGTGAATCGGTCCCTTCACGATTCAAGGGGATCAAGGAAGCTTTCACCGTCATGCACGATCTTCATCGGCAGAAACTGGAAGGGGGCCTGTCCGCCTATCTGCAAAAAGTATTGTATCTGACCGGTGCTTGCAGCCGGTTATCCTTGCAGTATCACGGGGAGCAGGCTTTCTCCAATCTGGCGAAGGTTCTGGAAATATCACGTTCATTGGAAGATAGCGATGTGTTTACATTGCGTCGGTTTAACTCCTGGCTGAAACAGAAGATCGATTCCGGAAAGGAAGAAACGGAATCCATCCTCACCGAGAAAGACACGCGTGCACTTCAACTGATCACCATCCACCGTTCCAAGGGCCTGGAATTCAACATGGTTGTCCTGGTCAACCTTTTTGGCGTTTCCCAGTCGGGAAAAGTAAAATTTGTGGCCGACCGGCTCGAAAGCCGATTCGAGATAAAGGGGGGTCCTTCGGGTTTCTCCTCCTATGGTTTTGATGAACTCAAGGAAGAGGAAACAAATCGTCTGGAAGCCGAGCAAAGGAGGCTCTTCTATGTAGCGGCTACCAGGGCGCGCGATTACCTCGTTCTCCCGCTGACGGAAAAATGTGAAAAAAGTTCCGGCTATCTTGGATATATCAACACGATCAGGGAGAAAGGCGCCATTTCCCGGGAAATGTGTCGAATTGTTGAGCCTGATGAGGAATTTTTCGCACGGAAAACTGCTCCGCTGACGGATGTGAACCGGGATCGTGCAAAAACAGGGGAGGATAAGGAATTATCCCTGCCGGATCTTCGTGTCGAATGGGAAAGCAACCTGCGAGGCATAATTTCCCGGGGGGTGCAGGAGCCGAAGGTCGTCAGTGCAAGTGCACTGATGGGTGATCTGGAAAACCAGGGTGAGATGGAATACAGCAGGGCGGGTGGTATGGATTCCGGAGGTGTCAGTTATGGTTCTGCCTTTCACATGGTGATGGAAAGAATCGACTTGCACAACGCTACGGAAGAAGATCTGTTTCACCATACACAGGAGGCGTCAGGATTCTGGGGATTGAACCAACAGGAGCAGGAGATGCTTCTGGCCATGGTCAGAAAGACCTGCAAGAGTCCGGTGATAGAAAGGGCAAATCGCAGTGCGGCTGTTTACCGGGAAGTTCCGTTTGCCCTTGGTTTCAACGAGAAAATTCATGAAGGCTTTATAGACCTGGTCTTTGAAGAACCCGGGGGGCTGGTCATCGTTGATTACAAAACTGACAATGTTTCCGGAAAGGGATTGGAAGAGCGTTTTCAAAGATACCGCTTGCAGGGGCTGTTCTATGCCCATGCTCTGGAAAAAGCAACTGCCCGGGAGATCAAGGAGGTAATTTTTCTTTTTGCACGTCCCGGAGAGACCCGTTCCTTGCATTTCCCATTGAAAAAACCGGAACATCTGAATGTACTGAAGGAGAAACTGGGGAATGTCCGCGAAAAATAATGCAAATTGGGTATTTGTCCAACGTTCTATTAAAACATCCCCCGGCATAATGTTATTTTGCAGGTACCCATGGGCTTGTCACACTTGATTGACTCTTGTGGGAGCTTTGAATTGTTTTGAAATATTTAAATAAGGGAAATGTTAGCAGTTGTCAAACGCATGTTTCTTGACTATAATAAAAATTAGCAACCGCCATTTTTTGAACTATCAATTTAAAAGTGGGATATTCACATGACTATTGACGATTATGTAAGCAAGAAACTGGATAAGGGGACCGTGCATATTACCTTGATCGATCCCCTGCGGCAGGTTTCGGAAGTGGCTGCCCGGCTGGCTTATACTGCTCAGGAGGTAGGCAGCGATCTGATCTTCGTGGCAGGTAGCAAGGGGGTAACCCAACGAAGCCTGGTGGAAACCACCGCGGCCATAAAGCAAAAAGTGAAGATACCGGTTGTCTATTTTCCTTCCGGATCGGAAGCGTTGGGTTTTGGCTTTGATGCTATCCTTTTTCTTAGCATGATAAATTCCCGCAATCCATATTTTATCACCGGTGCCCACACCAAAGCTTCTTTTTTGCTGAAGAAGATGGATATGGAGGTAATACCTGTAGGTTACATTGTTATCGAACCAGGTATGAAAACCGGAGAGATCGGAGAGGCGGAACTGGTCCCGCGTGACAACCGCTGGAGAGCAATCGATTACGCCCTCACCGCCGAGTACATGGGGATGAGATATGTTTTCCTGGAGGCCGGTAACGGGGCTTCACAACCGATTCCCGCCAATATGATCAGGGCAGTCAAGAGAGAAATAAGGGTTCCCCTCATTGTTGGCGGGGGGGTACGTACGGCCATTGATGCACGGAGAATGCGACAGGCAGGAGCGGATATAGTGGTTACAGGAACAATCATTGAAAATGCGGGTTATCGCGAAAGGCTGCGCTCGATATTGAGTGCATTGAAAGAATAATCGGAACTGCAAGATAATATATATGCCCCGGGTAGCGGTACGAATCAATACTACGATGGGTACAGGATCAACCCCAGGATTGCCCCGATAATGATGATGTAAAAAGGATTCGTTCTGCGCAGAAGGCCCACCCCGAGCAGAACAGCAAAAATCATAACAGTGGTCATATCCACCAGGGAGTTTCTGGCAATGAACAATGATGCCATGATGATGAGGGCGATGAATGCCGGCCTCAATCCTTTGAATATGGAAACACTTGTGGGATTGTCCCTGAACTTCAAAAGCAGGTCTGCAAAGATAAAACCGATTATCAACGAGGGGAGGATCACCCCGATGGTGGCCGTGATAGCGCCGGGTAAACCGGCTATACGATAGCCGGTAAAGGTGGCCGTGTTTATGGCTATGGTGCCCGGGGTCATCTCCGCAATGGCAATTATATCAACGAATTCCTGTGCCGACAGCCAACCTTTTTCAATCACCTCCATTTCCACGAGGGGCAGCATGGCATAGCCCCCTCCAAAACTGAAGAGGCCGATTTTGATGAAGGACCAGAGAAGCCGGGGGATTGTTTCCCAGGGCATGTTATGATGGTTCTCCTTTCTTTTTATAGTGGAGCCATCCACTCAGGCCACCGATCAGGAGGAGGGCAAGGGGGTGCAGGTGTAGCCACAACCCCATGACCAGAAGGGCTGCCAGAATGACAAATGCTGCCTTGCCACGGAGCATGTCCCGGCCAATATTGATGCATGCCGTGACAATGAGGGCCGTTACCGCCGGTCTGATTCCATAAAAAGCAGCCGTTGCATGGTGAGTGTTCTGTATCAGGGGCATGAAATAAGCGGCGATGAGCAAGATAAGCAAAAACGAGGGCAGTATCACTCCCGCCGAGGCCAGAAGGCTGCCTTTGTTGCCGGCCAATTTCTTTCCGGCTGTTATGGCCGTATTCAAGGCCAGTGGGCCGGGAAGTCCCTGGATCAGGGCCATGATATCGTAAAATTCCCGGGGCTTCAGCCAGGACCTTCTGATGACCAGCTCTTCCCGGATCAAAGGTATCATTACATATCCGCCGCCGAATGTTAATGCCCCGATTTTCAAAAACACCATGAATATCTTCAAGTAAGTAACCCGTTCTTCTTCGGAAAGGGAATGATTGTTTTCCATGTTCGGACCCCTGATCACAGATTTCAAAAAGATTGCCATAATGATTGTATCTGAATTCGTGTGGCCTAACAAGAAAGCGTATTCCATGGTGAAGATCATCATTAAAAATTTTGCTGATGGCATATTCCCTGTTCAACTGCCATATTTTTTTAATATGGTAAAGGAGAACGAGGATATATGCATATTTTTTATTGTCGGCGCGACATCAGGATCATAACAGTGTCAACAGTACTGACGTTGATCCTTATCGGGGCCATCATCTATTCCACTTACCTGTATACATCACGGGAGACTGTTTTTTCTTTTCCCCTGCTCGGGTACGGCGTGGTTATAGACCCGGGACATGGGGGGTACGATCCCGGAGCCACAAGAGGTGACATCTACGAAAAAGATATCGTGCTGGAGATATCGCGTCATATCGAGCTGATACTGGGTAAAAAAGGGGCCAAAGTGGTGATGACCAGGGAAGACGATGAGGATCTGCTTGAACTTCCCGCCGATTCAAGAAAGAGAAGAGAATTGTCCAATCGGTTGAAAATCATTGCCAGATCGGATGCCGATATCTTGATCAGTATCCACGCAAACTGGATGGAGTCACCGGTGTGGTCGGGAAGTCAGACTTTTTACAAGAATGATGAAGAAAGTAAACGCCTGGCAGAGGTGATACAGGAAGAACTGGTTGCCGGGTTGCAGAATACCGACCGTGAGGCGCATGAGGGGGCATATTTTATCCTGGAACGTTCCCCCGTTCCTGCAGTTATCATCGAGGTGGGTTTCATTTCCAACCCGGAAGAAATCAAACTTCTTCTGGATCCGGAGTATCAGAAAAAAGTGGCTCTGGCCATCTCCAAAGGGGTATTTCGTTACTTCAAGGAGAAGTGACCCCGGTGCCAATGCCCTCACTTTGGCCTCCCGGGCAAGGGCCGGAACCCCCGGAGCGATGTGGTTCTGAAAATGACAGCGATGAACCTGAAATGCCCCTGCAGTTTATTTTTCCACTTCATTTCCCCAACGAAAGCCCAGGATATGCCTCGTTTTCCATCATTGAAAGAGTGTTTTGTCAGGATACAGCAGAAGCATCCGGGAAAAAACGGATACCACCCGTATCCGGCCCCATCATGAATAAAAGCAAGGAGTTGATAGGTTTTGCCATCCTCCCCGGGGCAATGGTTGAAAAAAAAGCCGCAGATGATAGAATAAAAGCAACATGGAAGAATATAGAATGGCTTTTCATGTTGCCAGGCTGCGTTTTCTGTTTTGATGGAGTACACGGGGTGTTTCGAGAAAGCGCAACTGGTTGCAAGATGCAATGATGTCAACGCGAGAAAACGAGGAGGGATCCCATGGGGTAGTATTTGGAGGTATCGTGCCACATCCTCCGCTTCTTGTTCCGGAAGTGGGGAAAGGTGAACTGGTCAAGGTGGTGAAGACGTCAGGGGCCATGAGGGAGCTTGGTTATCGCCTGGCCAACTCGGGCGCCGAACTGCTGATCATTATTACCCCGCATGGGCCACTTTTCAGGGATGCGATATCCGTGAGCGGCGGGGATGTTGTAACGGGTGATTTTGGGAAATTCGGTGCCGGGGATGTCAAGCTGACCTTTCGCAATGATGTTGAATTGCGCAGCTATCTGGAAGAAGGGGCGCAGAAGGCCAATATTCCGTTGGAAGTTGTTGTTTCCGAACTGGATCACGGGGCTGCCGTTCCCCTGCACTATTTTGAAAAGCAGGGGGTGGATCTACCCGGTTTGATCATCACTTACGGATTGCTTCCCTATGAAAAAACGTATGCTTTTGGAAAGGTCATACGCAGGGCGGCCGCCCGCCGGGGTTTGAAGACGGCGATTGTTGCCAGTGGCGACCTTTCTCACCGCCTGCTCCGGGGTGCACCGGCCGGGTACAGCCCGCGAGGACAGGAATACGACGATCTTCTGATCAAGCTTCTTTCTGATAACCGGATCGATGAGATATTGAATATGGACCAGACACTGGTGGAGGATGCAGGCGAGTGTGCTTTGCGTTCCATAGTCATGTCCCTTGGGTTTCTTTACGGCCTGGATATTGCTCCGGAAATATTATCATATGAAGGCCCATTCGGAGTGGGATACATGGTGGCTTCGCTCAACCCGGAAAGGGACCCGGATGGTGTCCGCAAAGCAATCACTTCCCTGGCCCGCCGGAGCATCGAGGGTTTCCTGGAGCGGGGAGAAGTGATCGTTCCCGATGAGGACCTCCCTCCTGAGTTGGTGGAATTTGCCGGTGGTGTTTTTGTTACTTTGAAAAGGAGGGGGCAGTTGCGTGGATGTATAGGGACCATCGAACCGACACATGAAAACATTGCCGGGGAGACGATCAACAATGCCATCAGCGCCGGTTTCAAGGATCCGCGTTTCCCGCAGCTTCATCCCCGTGAACTGAAGGAAATCGATATTTCGGTTGATGTGCTTTCCATGCTGGAACCGGTGAGCGATCCGTCGGAACTTGATCCCCGAAAATACGGGGTTGTGGTGCGTCATGGCCCCCGGAGCGGATTGCTCCTGCCGGACCTTGAAGGGGTAAATACCGTTCAGGACCAGCTCAACATCGCTTTGCAGAAAGCAAGGATATCGCCAAAACAACCTTATGAAATCTTTCGCTTCACGGTTACCCGCTATCCGGAGTAAAGGTTTGGGCTTTCCGTCAATGTTCCGTTCGGGAGTCCACAGGTTTGCCCATGCAGGGCTATTTGGGCCGTGAACCGTCAGTTTTGATGTAAAAAAAGGGAAAGGGGCATAACAACACTGAAACTTGAAAGAGCGCGATTTTATACACGTCAGGGGGATCATGTCCGTTGCCGCCTCTGCCCCCATGGTTGTCTGATCAAGGAGGGTAAAAAGGGGATCTGCGGCGTGCGGCAGGTAATGGAAGGGGAACTTTACACTCTCAACTACGGGCTCTGTGCTTCCATTGCTGATGATCCCATTGAAAAGAAACCGCTCTATCATTTCTATCCCGGGCGGAAAATTCTTTCCATAGGTACATGGGGATGCAATTTCCGCTGTCGTTTCTGTCAGAACTGGACTCTGGCGCATGGGGATGTTTCCGGGGGTGGCGCCGATATTTTGAAACCTGCGGATATCCTCGATCACCTCAACAAAGACTTCAAGGATTCCATAGGGGTGGCCTATACCTACAACGAACCCACGATCTGGTACGAGTATGTTCATGATACTGCCAAAATAATCAAAGATCATGGTTTCAGAAACGTGCTGGTTACAAACGGTTTTATCTCCCACGAAGCTTTGAAGGAATTATCTCCTTTTATCGACGCCTTGAATATCGATTTGAAGAGCTTCAACGATGATTTTTATCGACGTTACTGTGATGGCTCACTGGAGGCGGTGAAGAAGACCATCGAATACTCTGTTTCCCGCTTTCATCTGGAGGTTACGACCCTGATTATCCCCACTCTCAATGATACAGCGGACGAGATGGTATCATTGGCTTCCTGGTTGGCCGGGCTCGATCCCGACATCCCCCTTCATCTTTCCAGATATTTTCCGCATTATCAATTGCCGCTTCCACCGACGCCGCTGGAAACCCTGGAGCAGGCCAGAAATCTGGCACGGGAGAAATTGAACTATGTTTACGTCGGCAATGTCCCGGAAAGCGATGGGTATTCCGACACTATCTGTCCGCGCTGTCAAAACCTTCTTATCAGACGAAGAGGCTATCGTACCTTGCTGGTGGGCATGGATGAAGAAAGATGCAATAACTGCGGACTGCATCTACCTCTTTACGGGAAAAACTCCGCCTGACATTTCCCCCGGAGGGAATTATTAATCGCCTGTTATCAATACTAATAGTACTGGATCAAGGAGCGATGATCGTTCTGGGTGATAATATGTTTTTTCTGGTGATTGAATATATAGGCATTTTCTTGAAATGGATCGGCGGTATACCCCTGGCCGTGGTCATTCTGGCCACGGGCCTGTATCTGACCATCAGAAGCAGATTCTTTCAGATCATTTATCTGCCGGCCATCATTTACAGAGTTTTCTCCAGGCGAGAGCGCAAGGTATACGACGGGAAAGGGGACATCCCCCCCTATCAGGCGCTGACCACGGCTCTTGCGGCCACGGTGGGCACGGGAAACATTGCCGGCGTGGCCACGGCAATCGCGATGGGCGGCCCGGGAGCCATCTTCTGGTTGTGGCTTTCCGGTTTTCTGGGTGCGATAACCAAATATGCCGAGATTGTCCTGGCTGTACATTACCGGCAAGAGGATAGAGACGGCCAGGGGTCTATTTCCGGGGGCCCCATGTATGTGCTCGATCACGGGCTCAACAATCGTTTTCTGGCCTATTTGTTTGCATTGGCCGGTTCCCTCGCTGCCTTTGGCATCGGCAACATGGTCCAGGTCAATTCGATGGCCGATGCTCTGGAGACGACAGCGGGTGTTCCGCCCATTGTTTCCGGGGTTGTCCTGGCCGTCATCACTGCCCTGGTAATCATCGGCGGCATCAGAAGAATCGGATCCTTCACAGCCGGGTTGGTTCCCATCATGTCGGTTTTATATGTTGGCAGCATCCTGGCAATCATGGCTGTATTTTATCGCCAGATTCCCGCTGCTTTTTCCCTGATCTTTCGCGGTGCATTCACTGGTACTGCCGCTCTGGGGGGATTTGCCGGCGCCGGAGTAATGCATGCCCTGCGCTACGGTGTCTCCAGGGGGGTGTTCACCAACGAGGCCGGACTGGGGAGCGCTTCCATTGCTCACGCGGCCGCGGTTACCGACCACCCGGCCAGGCAGGGGTTGTGGGGCATCATCGAAGTGATCATCGATACGCACATTGTCTGCACCTTCACCGCGCTGGCCCTGTTGGTCACCGGGGCCTGGACCACGTCGCATGAAGGGGCTTCGATGACTGTGGAAGCCTTCAACCGCGGTATCCCCGGGGGAGGTGCCCTTGTAACGATAGGATTGATTTTCTTTGCTTTTTCCACCCTTGTCTCCTGGTCCTATTACGGGGAAAAGTGCTTCCAGTACCTGTTCAAGGGGGGCCAGTTCTATTATCGGCTTCTATGGATAATTTTTATCGTAATTGGTTCCGTGGGGGGGCTTCGATCCGTCTGGGCTGCTGCCGACACCCTCAATCTGTTCATGGCGATCCCCAACCTGATCGGGGTAATTTCTCTCGGTGGCTTGATAATGAAGTTGACCCGTGACTTCTGGAAAAACAATAAATGATACCTGTGTTGACTTTGCAATGATGGGCAGGTATTCATTGAAAAAAATAGAACTATCCATACTGTAGACACTTATTTTACATATCGAATATATTGTTGTCCCGGGGATAAAAATAGGGTTTGCAAAATTGCATATTTCATTTTATATTCTAATATTGAGGGATAAATAGATGAGGGGTCATTCTTTTGTGGATACTGGAACGAATCATTGCTGGATTGCAACAAATTAATCTTGGCTGGCGGGATATCATTGATATACTCATCATTACTGTCATTTTTTACCGCCTCATCCTTCTGATCAAAGGTACCAGGGCAGAACAGCTTGTAAAGGGATTGGTGTTGCTCCTCCTGGCCACTGTATTCAGTGATAAACTTGGATTGAACACTTTGAACTGGATTCTCCGTCAGGCCATGACCGTTGGCCTGATCGCTATTCCCATTGTCTTTCAACCGGAGTTGAGAAGGGCTCTGGAGCAACTGGGACGTGGCAAGATTTTTCAACGTTCTCCGTGGGGGCCCAAGGAATTCGATCATTTCTTGAATGAGATTGTAAAGGCCATTCCGGTGTTGGTAAAAAAACGTTTCGGGGCGTTGATAGTGGTGGAGATGGAAACCGGGCTCAAGGAATACATCGAGACGGGCATAAGCGTTGAAGGAACCATTTCGGCAGAATTGCTGATCAACATATTTTTCCCCCGGAGCCCGCTGCACGATGGCGCGGTAATCATCAGGGGGAATCAGGTTGTCGCCGCCGGATGCTATCTTCCCCTTACCGAGAGGCCGAACCTGAGCAAGGAACTGGGAACCAGGCATCGGGCAGCGATCGGCGTTACCGAGGAAACGGATGCCGTGGTGATCATCGTTTCGGAAGAAACGGGGGTCGTTTCTCTGGCCTATGCGGGGAGGCTGACCCGCTATCTCGACGAGAAATCACTGCGCAACCTGCTGGAAGAACTCTGCGCACCGCGCAGCATAAATGGCAACAATAACATCTGGCCATGGAGGTTTTCCTGATGCTACTGGCAAAATATTTTAACAAGAAACACCTCACCATCATTTTATTATCGGTATTTCTGGCCGTGATTCTCTGGCTATTCGTGGTCGGTGATACATTGTTCCAGGTTCTTCCCAAAAGAAAGATCCTGGAGGATGTCCCGCTTGTCTACGTCAATCTTGAGGAAAGCCTGGAAGTATCGGAAATGCCTGAAAGTGTGAGTGTTGTTCTGGAAGGGTTGCCGGAAAATCTCCAGGACAAAGGCCCGGAAAGCATGGTGGCATTTGTTGATCTGAAGGATATCGGAAACGGCGATCATAAAGTTGACATAAAAATAAATCCGCCCGAGGGGCTTTCCATCGTTTCTTTCTTGCCGGTCAGTGCAGAGGTGAAGATCCGGCAACAAAAGTAAAACGGGTGCCCCCGGTAGCGATCGCATTATTGTTCCATAATATATATTGAATATGGATATGGAGGTTTTTTGTTTGAAAAAATTGTTTGGTACCGATGGAATAAGGGGGGTAGCCAACCGGGAACTGACCCCGGAAATGGCCTATCGTATCGGACGCATCTGTGCTTTCCTTCTGAAGGAGGACCGTGCATCATCCTTTATTGTGGTGGGCAAGGACACGCGCAAATCCGGTGATATGCTGGAATCGGCTATTAACGCCGGCATCTGTTCTTCGGGTATGGATGTGCTCGATGTGGGGATACTTCCCACACCGGCATTGGCATATCTGACCCGGGAACGGGGAGCGGTGGCCGGGATAATGATCTCTGCCTCGCATAACCCTATCGAAGATAATGGTTTGAAAATATTTGACGCATCGGGTTTCAAGCTGTCCGATGACATGGAAATGGAACTGGAAAGACTCTATTTCAGTGAAGACCACCTGCCCCGCCCTCGGGGAAAAGACGTAGGCAAGGTGGAGACAGACCACGATGCCATCAATATTTATGGTCGTTTTTTGAAAGAAATCTGCTCGGACCTGAGCGGGATGCACGTGGTTATCGATTGTGCCCATGGGGCAGCCTACAAATTGGCCCCGGAACTGTTTTCTGCCCTGGGTGCCAGGATAACGACTTTGAACGATGCTCCCGATGGTACGAATATAAATGTCGGTTGCGGTTCAACCAATCCCCGTCTTCTGCAGGAAACGGTCAGGGAAACCGGGGCCATGATGGGGCTTGCTTTTGACGGGGATGCCGACAGGCTGATCGCTGTTGATGAAAATGGTGAGGTCGTGGATGGAGATCTGCTGATGCTCATTTTTTCGTCATATCTGCGAAAAAAACACCGTTTGAAGAAAAATACGCTGGTGGCTACCGTGATGAGCAATGGCGGACTGGATATCGCGGCGGAACAAAACGGTTTCAAGGTAGTGAGAACGGCTGTGGGTGACCGCTATGTTCTGGAAAAGATGGTCGAGGGCGGTTTCAACCTGGGAGGGGAACAATCCGGGCATATCATATTTTCCGATTACGTTACCACCGGTGACGGCATTCTGACGGGGTTGCAACTGGCCCGGATCATCAAGGAGGAAGGCCGTGAACTGTCTTCCTACCGGACGATGCTTTCCCGTTTGCCGCAGGTGCTGGTGAATTGCAGGGTAAGCCGCAAGGATGGATGGGAAGACAGTCCTGTTTTCAAACAGGCGCTGAAAGATGCCCATGACAGGGTTGGCCCTTACGGGAGGATCCTCGTCCGTCCTTCGGGGACGGAACCGATGATGCGTATCATGGTCGAAGGCGAAAAGGATGAATCCATTTTGCATAACCTGGCTACCGAACTGGTATCTATCCTTGTCAAAGAACTGAACAGTTGAAATAACATGACATTGTCCGGGGGAGGATCTTGATGAAGATTAATATTGTAGATGATTACCAGGGGATGAGTGTGGAAGCCGCTCGTATCGTGGCTGACCAGCTCAGTCGCAAAAAGGATACTGTACTGGGGCTGGCGACCGGTTCCACGGTCGAAGGGTTGTACCGCGAGCTGGTGAAGGCAAATGACGGGGGCATGATTGGTTTCGAGAATGTTACTACTTTCAACCTGGATGAATACATCGGCCTTGGGCCTGGCCATCCACAGAGTTACCATTATTACATGCATCGCCATCTGTTCGGACATGTCAACATCACGCCCGAGCAGATAAATATTCCCGCGGGCCTCGAAGAAGATCACGAAAGGACTTGCCGGAATTACGAACTTGAAATCAAAGCGGCCGGAGGAATCGATCTGCAAATCCTGGGGATCGGTGTTAACGGCCATATCGGGTTCAATGAACCGGCCGGAGAACTGAAGGCTGAAACGCATCTGGTGGATCTTTCCGCGGAAACGATCAAGGCCAACAGCCGTTTTTTTGATTCCATGGATGAAGTGCCCCGCCGGGCAATCACCATGGGGGTGGGTTCGATCATGCACGCCCGGACAATCATGCTTCTGGCCAGCGGCGAAAACAAGGCCAGGGCGATAGAACGGACCGTTAACGGGCCAATCACCACTGCAGTTCCTGCTTCACTGTTGCAGCTTCACAGAAGATGTGTTCTTGTTCTGGACCGTGAAGCTGCTTCACTTCTATGAGTCAGGGCCGATGTTTGGCATTCGTTCCGCCCGGTACTTCTCTATCATTTCCACCGGCAACGTTGTAAAAACATAGCAGGTAACTGATGGGCCGTTCACGAATTTATGCTACAGGGAAAGGTGGTTTCCCGATCAGACAAAACTGGCTGCAACGGAGGTAAAAATGAACAGAAAAATTTTCGACAAGTATGAGTGGGAAGATCCGGAGATAATTGGCTACAGAAAAGAAGCGGCCAGATGCACGTCGATACCTTTTCCCGATCGAAAAACAGCGTTGAAAAATGAAGGGTCCCCTTTTGTTCAAGATTTGAACGGTCCCTGGAAATTCCGCTGGTCGCCAAACCCGGGCGAGCGGCCCCGGCATTTTTTCAGACCGGATCATGATGTTGCCGGCTGGGATGAAATTGAAGTGCCGTCCAACATGGAGATCAAGGGTTATGGTATTCCTTACTATCGTAACTTTGGCCATACATACAGTTTGAGCAAATTGTGTATACCCAGGATAAGTCATTCGGACAACCCCGTAGGGTCGTATCGGCGCGAATTCGTTGTTCCTGATGAGTGGAAGGATCGGGAGATATTTATTCATTTTGCCGGAGTAAAATCGGCGTTTTACCTGTGGGTCAACGGTAAATATGCGGGTTACAGCCAGGGTTCCATGACTCCGGCAGAATTCAAGATTGGCCCATTTCTCGAGGAGGGTATCAACGTGGTAGCGGTCGAGGTTTACAAATGGTCTGACGGTAGTTACCTCGAAGATCAGGACATGTGGCGGCTGTCCGGTATCTTCAGGGATGTTTTCCTGATGGCCGTTCCCCGCCTTGCCATACGTGATTTTTACATCCGCAGCGACCTTGATGAACATTATGAAGATGCTGTGATCAATGTTACCACACGGATAATCAATTATGACGGGAAGGATGCAACCGACTACCGTCTGGAAGTTATCCTTCTTGATGAGGAAGGCTATTTCGTGGAAAGGGAAGTGCTGGCCGAAACAGAAATAGATGTGAAAGCGGGTAGCGAATCATCTTTTGTTCTGGAAAGCCCGGTAAAGAACCCCCGAAAATGGTCGGCGGAGATACCCAACCTCTATCAGGTTATCCTCGGTCTGAAAGGGTCTTCCGGCGAGATCGTCGATATCCGCCGCTGCTATTTTGGTTTCCGCAAGATAGAGATTGACGCGGGTTGTTTTCTGATCAACGGCAAGCCCATCAAGATCAGGGGTGTCAACCGTCATGAATTTCATCCCCTTCACGGCCATGCGGTTCCCCTGGAGATCACTGAACAGGATATAAGATTGATCAAAGCCAACAATATCAACGCTATACGTACCTGCCACTACCCCAACAGCCCGGGTTTCTATGATCTCTGTGATCGTTATGGTATCTACGTCATCGATGAGGCCGACCTTGAAACCCACGGGCTTCGTTTCAGGATTCCCGGCAGCAATCCCCGCTGGACAGAAGCTTGTGTGGACCGCATGGTGCGGATGGTGGAGAGGGATAAAAATCATCCTTCCGTCATTATCTGGTCCTTGGGCAACGAGGCTGGCTACGGGGACAACTTCCGGAAGATGAAGGAGGCAGCGCTACGGGTAGACCTGACCAGGCCTGTACACTATGAGGGAGACCATGTTCTTGATATTTCCGATATTTTCAGCATGATGTATGCCCCGCCCCGGCTGGTTGACCGGGTTGGCCGTGGAAAAACTGTAATTGCGGGGCTTCCGGAGGGAAACAATCCCCTGGGGCGGGTGGTCAGGGAATGGCAATATCGTGACAAACCATTTTTGCTGTGCGAATATGCTCATTGCATGGGAAACAGCCTGGGCAACTTCCAGGAATACATGGATCTGTTCGAGAAATATCCGCGCTGTATGGGGGGCCTGATATGGGATTTTTCTGATCAGAGCATACTGATCAAAACAGAAGATGGAGAAGATTTCTGGACCTATGGCGGTGATTTTGGCGATAAGCCCAACAATGGGGCTTTCTGCGGCAATGGTATAGTTGCTGCAGATCGTTCACCGCACCCTGCACTGCATGAGGTCAAAAAGGTATACCAGGAAATCGGGGTAAGTGAGGTAGATCTTCGCAAGGGATTGGTGCGGATCGAGAACAAGTTCAGTTTTCGGACCCTGGATTTTGTTACGGCCGATTGGAAAATAACCGAAGGCGGGGCTGTGATTGAACAGGGGAAAATCGAGTTGCCCCCGATTTCCCCGCGGGAAACTGCGGAGGTGACGATTCCTTTTTCCAGGCCGGAATCGCGCCCGGGTATGGAGTACCATCTGCTCGTTGAATTTGCTTTGAAAGGCAATGAACATTGGGCGCCGGCGGGGCATATCGTGGCCTGGGAGCAGTTCAAACTGCCTTTCGAGAAGCAATTGCCCGGCCCGCTTCACAGGGCGGGCATGCAGCCACTTCATATGGAGGAAACAGATCGTTCAATCGTTGTCCATGGTGATGATTTCAGCGTGGGCCTGGAGAAAGAAAGCGGATGTATCTTCTCCCTGATGGCCGGGGGGCGTGAATATCTCGCCTCGCCGCTACGGCCCAATTTCTGGCGTGTTACCACCAGCAACGACGCTGGTGTTGGCAATCATGTCCCCTTGTTGAATCGGCCCAGCCTGTGGAAAAGGGCCGGGGAAACCCGTAGGGTGATCAATATCAAGTGTTGGTCCGGCAAGGTTGATCCCTCTGTCGTAGAAATAACGGTGGCCTCCAGGGTATTGTTTGGCCGACGGCCACTGCTGAATGTTTACTCCATACACGGTAACGGGGAGATAGATGTTTTTACCGAATTTGTTCCCCTTATCAATATGAACAAACTGGGGATGCAGCTGGAAATACCGGGCCAGTTCCGGCAGATGACCTGGTTTGGCAAGGGCCCCCACGAAACGATGCTTGACCGTAACCAAAGCGGAATTATTGCCATTCATTCTCTGCCCGTGGAGGAAGTGGCTCATGATTATCTGGTTCCACAGGAAAACGGAAATCGTTCCGAGGTGCGGTGGATGATCATGTCCGACAGGAAAGGTACGGATGGCCTGCTCTTCAAAGATGCTGCGGGCACACTTTTGAATGTCAGTGCCTGGCCTTATACCATGAATGACCTTTTCCGTGCCAGCCATATCCACGAATTGCCATCCCGGGAAAATATAACCCTCAATATTGACTACAAGCAGAAAGGTGTAGGCGGTGACAAGCCCGGGTTGCTCATGCTTCATGACGAATACAAACTCAAGAGGGGTTTGACTTACCGTTATGGTTTTACGGTCAAATGTGGGGTAAGTCTTGATGAAATGATAAAGAAATAGATATTTCCGGTTTCATGTTTCAAGCCCCGCCACTTTTCATGTTGCATTGAAAAGTGGCGGGGCCTTTTCCAGGGGCATTCTCTGCTTGTAGACATAGAACAACAAGGTTGGGGAATATATATCTGTAAACCTGGGAAGGGGGGCGATGGACCATGAAAAAAGCGACTGCCTGTATCTGTCTGTTTTCATTGCTGATGGCTGGCTACTGCCTGTACGGGTGCAGCCCCGAGCATACAGAGGTGCATGACAGGCGGCTCCCGGCCGCCGATTTCTATATTCCCGACATCAATCTGGAGGCCGCTATCCGGGAAGAACTCGGGAAGAGCCATGGTGAACTACTTACCGTCGCCGACATGGAACAGCTGGTTGACCTGATTGCGGAGAACAAGGGAATTGAAGATCTCAGGGGGTTGGAGTATGCCGTGAATCTGGTTGATCTGCGTCTTTGCAGTAACCGGATCACTGACCTTGTACCCCTTGGCAATCTGACGGCCGTGTACAGATTGCACCTTTCAAACAACAACATCATCGATATTACTCCGCTGAGCAGTTTGCCATATCTTGAAGATCTGAAACTTGATGGTAACAACATCGTTGACATTTCGCTTTTGAGCAACAACAAATCGCTGCGATGGGTGGATCTGTCGAGCAATGAAATTGCAGACATTTCTGTTCTTGCAACAAACATATTCCCCCTGCTGGAATATGTTGATTTAAGTGGAAACGAACTTGATATGGGCCAGGAAGAAAGCAGAGCAAGGATTGAAGAACTGTTGGAAAGGATCCCTGACCTGCGATATTGAGGCAGAAAGATTTTTATGGGTTCCCATGGTGTGGGCCGAAGCAGAAGGGTAACCCGGGAACTTTCACATTTTTGGCGGTGGCACTCTGTTTGCTGGCTGCGTTTGCATGGATGATATGGAAACTGATGTGAACAATGGCATGAAATGTGGGCCCCGGGAGCTTTTTATTTGCCGATACTCCTTGTTTTGCATAACTTATTTAATTATAATGATGATGATGCTCAACGAAAGGGCGGGTGAACATTTTATTGATGCAAGGCAATGATCAGGCGGAAAAAATCGGTTCCAGGGAGCGCTTCTGGGGGGTAGTCAGTTATTTGCTTGGCTGGATCTCCGGGGCCATAATTCTTCTTGTGGAGAAGAAAAACAAATTTATTCGATTCCATGCCATGCAGTCGGTAATGACATTTGGAACCTTCACTGTCCTATTTTTGATCCTGGCCGGTATAGACCATTTGACAGTGGCTCTGGAATTGTGGAATTACGCGGGGTTCCTGATCCTCTTGAAATTTCTTGATTGGCTGCTTATTATCCTTTTCTATCTGGCATTGTTGGTCCTGGTTATCTTTGTTTTCAAGGCTGGCCAGGGGGAAGCATTTAAACTGCCCATCATCGGCGATCTGGCCGAAGAACGGGTGATTTCCCAGAAATTCCGATCCAAAGATTGACCGCCTTCAATTCACTTCAGGGTCGCCTTTTCCACCTTTGTCATGAAATGCGTTCCAGGGTAACAACAGTGAGGGGGACAGATCTTCCGATGGTAAAGCAGACTGCTTACCCGTCTTTTCTTCAGGGTGTTGGTATCAGTATCTTTCTGGTCATTCTCCAATCGCTAGGGGGATTGCTTGTTGGTTTCTGGGGAGCATACATGGGTGTGAACCAAAGTTCATCTTCCATGTTGTTTTTAAATTTATTTCTCCTGCCCTCCGGCGTGGGGCTGATAATCATCTCCTTTTACTGCTGGCGTTCCGGTTACAGTTGCAAGGGTCTTCGGGGCCCGGGGAGAACCGCATGGTTTTTGTATCCGCTGTTTATCCCCATGTTCGTGGGATTGTCTTTTGTACTTTCGGAGATCGACAACTGTGTCAGGTTTGTTTATCCGGTAACAGATATGTGGGAAGAGGTGTTCTCCAGCATATACCTGGCCGATATCTGGATTATCTTGCCGGGGGTCGCGGTTATCCCTCCGATTCTGGAAGAGATAGTTTTTCGGGGTATCATCCTGCGGGGATTCCTGAAGCGCTATACTCCATGGGCCTCCATCATCCTATCATCACTTCTCTTTGCGGCCATGCACATCAATGTCTGGCAGATGATTCCTGCTTTCTTTGCCGGGCTTCTTCTGGGATATATATTTTACAGGACAGGATCCCTGATGGCGGTCATCTTTGCTCACGCAGTCAACAATGCCACGGCTGTTCTGGGCAATCATTTTTTTTGTATCCCCGGGTTCAATGACGGGGCTCTGTTTCAACCTGCCTGGCTGACCCTGGGGGCTATGGGGGTTGTTGTCCTTGCTCTGATAACCTTCAACTATATTCACAGGAATATGACAGCAACTTCTTTGACCTTCTAACACGATATTCTTGCTTTCAGCTCGTATATTTCACGTGCAAGCCATGGTACAAGCGAATGTGACATATGGCAATTATGGTGTCACAGTGAAATACCCCGGCAAACAATTTCCTTTTCCCTTGAATGGCATCTTGCAGGTTTTACAGATTCCAGGATATTATAAAATTTTCAGCATAACATACTGACAACATGCTGTCACGAAGCTTCTTTTAAGGGGTTGTGAATGATGGAAGATTGTCACTATAATGAATTCAAGGTAGGATTTTCCCCCTTTTTTACAATTTCCTACCTTGCAAACCCTCTAATCCCCTCCCTTTTTTTTCTCCGGGAGGGGCTTTTTTTATAAAAGATCACCGCCGTGGAAAGGAAAGAGGGTCAACGGAACACTACTTGTTCTTGATTGAATGGTGATTCATCAGAACTTTGTATTATACATGGACAGTCAACGAATCATGGCATAATGATAATGATATTTTCGTATCAATGAATAAGGGCGCAGTGGCAACAGGTAAATATGCAGGGGTGGTGCAAAAATGATTGATATATTGGTGGGCAAAGCAGAATACAGGGGTGAATTGCGGAATGGGGTGCCCCATGGTAAAGGGACCATCACTTTTGAAAATGGAAGCGTTTATTCGGGGGACTGGGAGGATGGGCAGATGCATGGGCAGGGTGTATTTTATTGGGGGCATGGATCGTACCTGGCAGGGGAATGGAAAGGAAACGAGGCAAATGGGTATGGAACGCTTGGAACTTCTACCGGTCAATCGTATATCGGGCAGTGGAGGAAAGACAGATTTCATGGAGAAGGGATTTTCTTTCTGCCGGAAGGTTACAGGTACATCGGGGGATTCAAGGATGGGCTGTTTCATGGAGAAGGTACGATGACACTACCGGACGGAGAGGTACTCAGCGGTAAATGGAGGAAAGATCGATTCAGGGGCAGGCGGAGGCGCGGTTGAGTTGGCCCGGTTGCAGGTATGGAAACTACATGGTAGCGAAATTGGTCATTTATTTTCCAGGGCCTCCCGGCACTCCTTGAGCATCTCACGGATGGGTAGGTTGTAGGGGCATTTTTCTTCGCATTCTCCACATTCGATGCAGTCCGATGCTTTTACAGAGAGGCTGTCATAACGGTTCCGGGCCCATTCCTTGAGGCCATATCTTTTCCAGTAGCCGAACATGAGGAAGATGAAAGAAATATTGACACCCTGCGGACAGGGCAGGCAGTATTCGCAGCGGCGGCAGAAGCGGCTGCCAAGCTTATTTGCTTCTTCCCGCAATCTGTCCAGTGCCTCTTTGTCGGGGGGCAAGCCCGATATGGAAGTATTCTCGATGACTTCATCGATCGATTGCATTCCCGGGATTACCACCGATACGGGAAAACCGAGTAGATACTGAAGTGCAGTTTTTTTCAAGGTCAATGCGCCGCCACAGAGGGGCTTCATGATGATGGTTCCGATTTCTTTTTTGCGGGACAGGGGAAGAAGGAGATCATTTGCTTCCTGTTCAACGATATTGAAGGGGAACTGAATTGTATCGAAATTTTCCGTTTTCAGGGCTTTGACTGCCAGCGTGGGAAGATGCGATGTCAGGCCGATGAAACGAACTTTGCCTTCACGTTGGGCTTCCTTGATTCCATCAAGTGCTCCACCGGGTTGCAATACCGCATTCAACTGTTTTTCATTGCTGACGTTGTGGATCTGATAAAGATCTAGATAATCTGTTCTTAAAAGCCGGAGGCTCAAATCCACATCTTCCTTGAACCCTTTTTTATCACGATTCATTGATTTTGAAGCGATGATCACATTGTCTCTGGGGATGCCAGATCCGGCCAGGGCAGCCCCTATTTTTTCTTCACTGTCTGTATAAGCCCTGGCTGTGTCCAGGAAATTTATCCCCCGATCAAGTGACTTCAGGATCACTTTTTTCGCTTCGGACATGGTGGCCCGCTGGATGGGGATCCCCCCGAACCCTATTTCCGATACTTTCAGGCCGGTTTTGCCAAGTATTCTGTACTGCATTCTTCAAATACCTCCGAAAAATGTTCCTCATGCTCCTTATAAAATATTACTACGATTGGACACTGTAATCCTTCTTTTGTACAGGTGAGAGATCTTGCCCGATGTCAATTCATTGCAGACAGGCAGTGTCCAGAAGAAACTTTCTTGCAAAGATGGAGAAACATTGCATCATGGGTTGCCAAGGCCGCCAAAGATTTATATAATTGTTTTAAACACCAGTATGAAATCATGACGGGTTGGTTCTCCCGGGGAGATGCCATCCATGATAGAGGAAAGGCGGGTGATGAAGTTCATGAGCAAACAGAACACCAAGTCCAGAATAATTGCGGCGGCTATTGAGATGATGGGTCGGGAGGGCAATATCAATGCCACCGTTCGGGATATAGCCGGAAGGGCGGATGTGAACCTTGCTTCCATAAATTATTATTTTCGCAGCAAAGACAATTTGCAATCAGAACTGGAGGCGCACTTTTCCCGGGAGACCGAGGCTATCTACAGGATATTGTACGATGCGGGAAAGACGCTGGAGGAAAGACTTCATGAATGGGCTGACAGGATGATGAAACATCTGATCGATTACCCGGGGGTCCTGTTCATGCTGGCCGACAGGATCGTAAGCAGTGGCCAGGAAAGTTCCGGCATCATCGAACTTATCGATTATTCGGAAGCAAACCTGGAACTGGTCATCAGGGAGGCCACCGGAGAGACCGATGGACAGAAAATAGCCATTGGTGTGATGCTGCTGATGTCGGGGATTATCAATCCCGTATTGTTGTATCATGGTTCGGGGAAAATGCCCAAGGCCGACATCAGTGATGCAAAGGTACGAAAAAAACTTATTGATCAATTGCTATCTTGTGTGCTAGGTTCATGAATTCCGCACAAAAATTGAAATCGCATTATTTATTTGTCTGGTGTTGACAAAATTGTTGTTGCATAGTAGTATTAAACAAACGATTAAAACATATGTTTAAATGGAGCGTCGCCATCGGTGAAAAAACTGGGTGTTTTTGCGGTAAAATATAGAATCCCCATTATTGTAGTCTACGTCATTCTTCTGATTCCTGCGGCTATTGGATATTTTTTAACTCCCAACAACTACGACATTCTGTCCTACATGCCCGATGATATGAATTCCAAACAGGGGGAACAGTTGCTGGAAGAGGAATTTGGCCTTTCCGGTGTGGGTATTATCATGGTCCGGGGCAAAGAATTGTGGGAAGTGCAGAATCTGAAGAAAAGGATCGAGGAAGTTGAAGGCGTAGATTCTGTCATGTGGGTTGATGATTACACCGATATATTCGTTCCCATAGAGTTTATAGAAGAAGATATAAGAACACAGTTTATTTCCGGAGATTCGGTTTTGCTTCAAGTGTTGTTCGAGGAAAATGCCCGTTCGTTGCAGACCAATCTGGCGTCCCGTGAAATAGAGGATCTGATTGATGATGATACCGTTTTTGGCGGAGAACCGGCGATCATCAATGAATTGCAGGTGATTACCGAGAAGGATATGGTAATCTACATGATCATTGCCGTGGCAACGATCTATCTGATCCTGGCCCTCTCCGTTTCTTCATATATAGAGCCCCTCCTTTTCCTGATCTCGGTGGGAGTGGCGGTCATCATCAACATGGGCACAAACATCTTCATGGGCGAGATATCATTCATGACTGCTTCCATCGCTGCCGTGATGCAACTGGGTATATCGATGGATTTCTCCATATTTTTGCTGCACCGCTTTGAAGAAGAAAAAGAAAAATATCCTTCCGTTTTGAAGGCCATGGAAACGGCGGTATCCAAGACGGCGATGACAATAGCCTCGAGTGCCTTGACCACCATTGGCGGGTTTTTTGCCCTGACAGTGATGCAAAATGGCATAGGAAGGGATATGGGTCTGGTGCTGGGGAAAGGGATCATCATCAGCCTGATCGTCAACCTGACCTTTTTACCCAGTTTGATCCTGGTTGCTTACAACTTCACCAGCAGATTCAGGCACAGGATATTGCTGCCCTCCTTCAAGTCGATTGCCCGATGGATCATCAAGGGGCGCTGGGTTTTTGTGATCATCCTGCTTGCCCTGGCGGTCCCCGCCTATCTGGCCCAGAGCAAGGCTGATTACTATTATTCCAATGAAAATTATCTGCCTGCTCATGCCCGCTCGGTGCAGGCAACAAACGATATCATGGACAGCTTCGGGGCCATGGACATGGCCTATCTGATTACCCGCAACGAAGGGCGGGTCAAGGAGAAAGAACTGGTGGACAGGATCAAAACGGTCAAAGGCGTTGATTCGGTGCTGGGGATTTCAGAACAGGTGGACATGGCTATACCGGAGGTGTTCATCCCCGAGGATGTGATCGAAAATTTTGTGGCTGAAGATTATCGCTATTTTCTCATATTTTTGGAAAAATTCGATCATGAAACTGATGTGTTCATCACTATCGATGATATCCGGAGTCACGCTTCCACATTGCATGATGAATATTATGTTACAGGGAATTCGGCATTGACCCGTGACATGGCCTCACTGGTTGATACCGATGCCCGCAATGTACTTTATATCTCGGTGGTTCTTATATTCCTGATCATTGCCATAAGCTTCAGATCTATCGCCATACCCTTTATCCTCATTCTGGCGATTCAGATTGCCATCTGGATCAATGTCAGTTTTCCCTATTTGCAGGGTCAGCAGGTCAGCTCGCTGACACCGATGATCATAGGGGCGATCCAGCTGGGTGCTACTGTAGATTATGCCATTCTGTTTGCCTCGAGATACCAGGAAAATATCTTCAATTTTTCCCGCAGGATAGACGCGATGAGGCAGACAATCGAGGATACGGGGCGTTCAATTTTGACCAGTGCTCTGACCATGTTTGGAGCCACGTTTGGTATCTCCCTGATTGCCAGTATCAAAACGACGGGAGAGATGACCAAAATGATAGGTAGAGGTGCGATTATCAGCATGATCGTCATATTTATTGGGTTGCCCGCGATGATGTTGATCATGGAAAAACCGCTCCAGTTGACTACAAAGGGCTGGCCCACGATGATTACCAAAGCAAAGGAGACCGTTTTGCCTTTGGATTGATAAATTCCAATAATAGAACCCTTGGGAGGGAGTTTCGAAATGAGAAAACATTTGACCAAGATTGCTTATCTTGCAGTTTCGGTGGCACTGGTGGTGTCGGCCCTGATTTTCATGCCGGGGCATGATCTGATCAAGATCAACGGGGATATAGCGGCAGACACCAGACCGGAAGAGGTGGATCAGAAGATCGCCGTTGGGGATGGGCCGGGGGCATCTGCCTGCAAAAATGAAACCGTTTATGTGGTGTTGAATGCCGATGGGACGGTAGCCGATCTGAAGGTGGTAAATTGGATTTACGATATGGACAACAGATCCCTGGATAACATCGTTGATTACGGACGTTACACTTCCGTCAATAACATGAAATCGGAGAAAATTCCGATGCTGAATGATGACCATGTGGTGTGGGATCAGGAAAGCCTCGATGAAGGTGATATATTCTACGAGGGAACCACCTTGCAGGAACTGCCCGTGGACATTGGAATCACCTACCGGCTCGACGGAAAGGAGCTGAGTGCCGCCGAGGTGGCAGGCCGCAGCGGCCATCTGAAAATAATCATCAATCTTGAAAACAAACTGAAAGAAAACGGATTGATCTACTATGATAGTTATGAGGGTGGGCGTGTGGCCAGGGAAGACGAGAATTGCGTTCCCATGGTCGTTCAGGGTACCTGCACCGTTGACAGCAAGAAGTTTTCGGATATACGTGCAACCAACGGTTCCCAGGTGGTGGTAGGTGAAACGATAAATCTGGGATTCATGACTTTTCCCTTGCCGGATGCAGAGATAGAAATTGATATGCAGGCTGTAGATATCGAGCTTAACCCCATCACCTTGACCATAATGCCCCAGATGCCGCCCATTCCGGACATCGACCTCGAAGATGATTTTGTACAGATGCTCGATGGCGTGACCCAGATCGGGTCGGGATTGATGCAACTTTATGATGCTCTGAACGTGATGATCGAGGAATTCGAGAGTTTTCGGGTCATGGCCCTGGAGATAACGGAAGGGTTGAAAACATTCTTTGAAGATAACGAAGAACTGGTAAAAGCCATTGAAGATCTGCTGGACAATACCAGCAGGGATGATCTTGAAGAGTTGCTGGACAGGATCCAGGATTTGCCGGATATAACTGATGAATTGGAAGATGTCATTGACAATCTACCCGATGAATGGCCTGACTTGCCCGATGAATGGCCTGACTTGCCCGATGAATGGCCTGATGAGTGGCCAGACCTTACCGATGAAAATCCCGATTTTTCCGACAGGTGGTCTGATTTGCTTGATGGGATCGAGGGATTGCCCGCTGAAACAGCCGGGACCGGGCCTTCTGTTTCGGGTATGGCTGTTGCAGGTCCGGAAGGATCGGGGGCTGCAGAAGCGGCAGATAACAAAACCGGCATGGACGCTGCTGCAAATAGTGATGATGAACAGAATTCAGACGGCTTGCCGGAAGAGATATTTGTAGAGGATGGAGGAGCCGGGGATGCGGTTGACGATCCCGCAAATGCCGGGCCGGAAGAAGGGGATCTTCCACCAGGCAATGGCGATGAAGAAAAATTGGATGAAGATCTTCCACCGGCTACCGATGATGGGAGAACGGATAGGGAAGAACAGTTTGGGGATGCTTTGGAATCTGTCCGGGATCAACTGAACCGGGTTGATTTTGATCAGGTCAGGCACAATCTGAACCGACTTGAAAATGAGATGGATGATCATTTGGCCGACCTTCCGGAAGCTCTGGATCAGCTGGTAAATGCCCCGCGTCTGCTAGCCGATGGCATCAAGGAAATTCATGATCGTGGGATCGTGGAGATCGAGAAAGGATTGATCGAGGGGATAGATGAGATGAGATTTGGCCAGGCCAAGGTGGACAGGATGGAGGAATTGGCCAACGGTTACAGGTCATTCATGGATGAAAGAAATATAAACAGCAATGTGCAATTTCTGTTGCAGACGAAGAAAGTGGAAAAGGAAGAAGAAAAGAGCGATAAAAAAGAGGGTGGGGCTGCACCCGAGAGAAGGCAGGTGGGCCTGTGGGAACGCATTGTGAATTTATTTGCCTTTGTCGGCTCATCTTTGACCCTTCTGATGCACCTGTTGTAACCGACAACAAATGACGCCGGGCAGCTCGATGGCTTTTGGCGGATTCAAATTCAATGAAAAGATTTGACGTAGGTCAGGGAGAAAGCTTTCTGGCCTTCAAAGGAATCATTTTTCACCCTGGAATAAAGTTTGAATCCCATTTTTTCGTAAAATGGCACGGCGCTTCTGTTCAATGAAGTTGTACCCAGGTGCACTCCTTTTATACCATGCGCCTGAAGGTGTGTAAAAAAACGGTTCATCAATGCTTCCCCGATCCCTTTTCGCCTGTAGTCCCTGTCGATATTTATATGCAGGTGGGCGGGGTAAAGCCCGAGCGGGGGGTATGGGTTTCCCGCAGAAATTCCCGAAAACATGTCCCGTATATATTTTTTTGTTTTTTTACCGATGTGATATTGTTTCCGGGCTGCCCCGAAAAGAAGGCGGGGAATTATCCTCACTGCCAGTGTGCGATTGTAGCGCTGGGTATTCAGGCATCCGTTGAGGTATCCTATGGTCAGGTCGCCAACCCTGGCTACAAAGGTGGATTGTGGTTCGAAATCGGTATAGTAGAGAGTCCAGAAATCAGCAAATAATTCCTCATCATCGATGTACGGCCTGATGTCCTGACCGACGTACCCTGTATCACAACATATCTTCCTGATTGCTGATCTGTCCCGGGGTTCCATACCGGCGATCTGGTAGTTTATCATGGTTTTGCTCTTCAGGGCTCCCTTTCAAAAGTACACAGCGATCATTGACTTGTATATATAATACCATCAGTACGGTTTGATTTCCTGCCAGCCGGGGTAATTCCGGAATGGCATGGTGTCATCGGCTATTTCAAAAAAGTGCTAGCTTTGACACCTGTTCTTGCAGCGCATTTTTCTCCTGTTCCCGTTGTTTTACCGCCAATCCTGTCTTCGGCAATTGAAGGCCGCGATGCCCCCGGCATATTTCTTTGAATGAATGCGTGTTCAGACAATGTTGACAAATTTTTTCATGGGTAACAGGGGTATCTGGCTGTCAGGTCGGATAGGCATGCAGGTGATCGGGCGGTAGTGGCATATTGGGTCAGGGGGGAAATGTGACACGGAAGAAAAAGTTGACTGCAGCATTCCCCGGGGTTGTGTCATTTAACGTATATTTCGGTTTTCCGGGGCGGTTTTTTGGCGAGCATGGCCCTGGCAAAATGGAACAAACCTTTGCATGTTTGTCCGTTGAAGGCCACAAGAAGCCCCCGGGTGGCATCGTAGGTTACGGCTCCGTCTGTCATGGCGAAGATACTGCGCAAGGGAAGGGACATGGCACCCTTTCTGACCATGATCTTTTCAAATTCCTCGGCATCTTTGGGCAACACTATGGTGGAGAATCTGTGGATGGCCCATTTGAAGATCTTTCCAAAGATGGTGATACCGATATCGCCAATGGTGCTGTTGAAGTCGACCTCCCCTCTTTTCACGGGGGTATCGGGTGGCATTTCCCTGCCGATCAGGGCTTCAAATTGTTTCAACGGGACCTCCACTGCACCATGAAAATCGTAATAGAAAGGGGTGATGTGTCTCAGGTCGGGCATTTCCTTTTTGACGGCATCTATCTTGACGGTTGCTTGCAGCCGTATATCCCTGGAAGATGAACCGACCAGGATCTCGTAGTCGCCACTTTCCACACACCAATCGCCGATCTTTGTATTGTAAAAAGCGAAAGCATCCCTGTCCAGATCAATGGTGGCCGTTCGGGTTTCACCCTTTTTCAAAAATACCTTCTTGAAACCTTTGAGTTCTTTATCGGCTTTGAAAACGGTGGAATCAGTATCGCGGATGTAGATCTGGGCTACCTCCGCGCCATCATGTTTGCCCGTGTTTTTCAGTTCAAAACTGACGGTCAAGGTATCGTTTTCGTTGATTTTATCGGCGCCGAGTTCAAGATTCGCATAGGAAAAATTCGTGTAGGAAAGACCGTAACCGAAGGGGAAGAGGACTTCTTTTTTTCCGGTATCGTAATCCCTGTACCCTACAAAAATACTCTCTCTGTATTCAATTCTCCTGGGCCCCATGCCAAAATATCCGGAAGAAAGCCCATCTTCCAGGCGCAGAGGAAATGTTTCAGCCAGTTTCCCGGAAGGGTTGACCATCCCGAAGAGCAGATCATGGGCTGCTTCCCCTCCTGCTTCCCCACCCAGATAGAGATTGAGAACGGCAGCCACCCTGTCCAGCCAGGGCATATTCACCGGTGAACCGCAATTCAGAGCAACGACCACGCGGTCCGACACTTCACATAGTTTGCGGACAAGTTCATTATGGCCCCGGGGCATCTCCAGATGGGTACGGTCAAAACTTTCGGATTCATATTCATCGGTCAAACCAATGAAGACGAGAACGTATTCTTTGTTCCTGGCCAGTGCAACGGCATCGTCGATGTATTTTTTGTCATATCCATCTCCCTGCAGGGTATATCCCGGGGCGTAGGAAAAACGAGCATTGAGCGCGTCCATATGGTCGCAGAAACTGACCAGTTTTCTGGGGTTTATCCTGCTGCTTCCGCTGCCCTGGTAGCGGGGATTTCGGGCCAACTGACCGATCACGGCCAGGTCTGCACCATCCGGAAAAGGCAAGATGCCGTCTTCATTTTTGAGCAGGACAGCACCGCTTGCAGCGGCTTTCCGGGCCAGAAGATGGTTTTTATCGTAATCCGCTTTGAATGTGGCCGTTTTTTCCCTGGTGGAGGCACATCTGAATACAAATTGCAGAATTCTTCCAACGACAATATCGAGGTCCTTGACATCCAGGCGCCCCGATCTGACTGCTTCGATGATTTCCCGGTCCAGGATACCATTGGATGAAGGCATCTCCAGGTCCAGTCCGGCCACGATGCCTTTGACCCGGTCATTGACCGCACCCCAGTCGGAGACGACCATGCCTTCAAATCCCCATTCCTTCCTCAATATATCCCCCAGCAATTTCCGGTTGTCACTGGCATGTACCCCGTTGATGAGGTTGTAACTGCACATGATGGTGTAGGGCTGTGACTTCTTGACGGCTATCTCGAAGGCTTTGAGATAGATTTCCCTCAGGGCCCGTTCGTCAACTTCGGCGCTGATGGTCAATCTGCGGTATTCCTGCGAGTTGACGGCATAATGTTTCAACGACGTGCCGATACCGTTTTCCTGCACCCCCTGGATGTAGGCGGCAGCCAGTTCACCGGTGAGGTAGGGATCCTCGCTGAAATATTCGAAGTTGCGTCCGCACAGGGGGCTTCTTTTGATGTTTATCCCCGGTCCAAGTACTGTTGATACCCCCTGATCAAGGCTTTCAGAAGCAATGGCATTGCCAACCTCCCGGGCCAGATCGGTATCCCAGGTGCTGGCCAGGGTAACCGCGGGAGGGAAACAGGTTGCCGGAACGGTGTCTTTGAATACATTGGTGACGGCTGCCGATTCGACCTCTTTGCGAAGGCCGTGGGGGCCATCAGCCACCATCACGGCGGGTATTTCCAGCCTTTTTATCGGGGTAGTCTCCCAGTTATTTATTCCCGAGCACAGAGCGGCTTTCTCTTCCAGGGTAAGTTTGGCCAATATTTGATTTATTTTTGTTGACATTGTGAACCTCCCGATAGTATATTTTCTGACCAGATCAAGAATAACAAATATTTGTGCGGAGTGTCAATAATCTGGCCGTGCCAATCCGTCATATTCGGGACCTGACAGGTACCGGGGTATGGAATGAATTATACCTTGCTCCTGCTAGCCGGGCTGCCTACATCCCCATTGGCAGAATACACCCATTTTTATCTTGTTGATTGTTTTCTTTCTTGATATGTATAATCATGGGGTCTGCCCTGCACGGATGGTTTTGATTTGCCAGGTTCCTGATGGTGGATCGGGGATGATTTCAAAAGGAGCGGATGAAACTTGAAAACAATCAAGGACAGGATACTGGGTTTGTACCGGGCTAACGTGTACAGAAGAGTCATAATTATCTGGGTTGCATTCCAGGCGGTAATGTGGATAGTGTTTGCTATCAACTATTTTTACAACCCCGATGCCTGGATGGGTGCTCCTGAAACAGGGTATATGGACAGGGGATCGGGGGGGTGTTTCAAAACTTTTTTGGCCATTTCAGGCAATAACCTGATCCTTCTGTTGCTCATCGCAGGGGGCAATATTTTTGTCAGGTTCGGTGTATTCACGCCCGGGTTATTGATTCTGCTTGTTCAAGGTATCGTTACAGGAATTGTAGCAGGATCCAATTCTTTTGAATTTCCCTTTGTGGATGTCCACGAGGCAAATATTCAATATTTGAAAGTAGGCCTGTGGGAGACGACGGCCTATGCACTGGCATGCGCCGTAACACTCACGAAATCACTATATATTGCCAGCACCTTCCCGGCCAGGCGGTGGGCGGAGACCAGAAAATTGAAAGAAATCAAATTTGACACGCCTGAAACGATTGTTGCCGTGACCAGTATCTTGCTATTGATTGTAGCCGCGTTTGTAGAAGCGATACTGCTGAGCGGTTCATAATCCGCAACGGGGGTTTGTACCGACTGTTACCGGTCGCAATTGTCAGTTGTTTTATCCGGCAGCTTCGGGGGAAAATAAAAAATTTTTATGACAATATGGTAAGATAATGCATTATAATCAAACCGAAGTTACGTTATTTATCGGGGGATATTCCCTGGATCTGAAGAGGGGGGCTGTGGGAATGACAGAAAAAAAAGTCCATGGAAATTACCCCATTACAGGTGAACGTAGTCTTTCCATCATTGTTCTGGTTCTTTTTTCTTCGTGGATGTTGTCATTGCCCTTTCAAGGGCAGATATTTCTCGAAATTGCTGAAATGTTCGGTATCAACCCCCAACAAATGACTCTCGCTGCAGTGGCTGCCACGGTGGCAGGCTTGCTTTTCTGGGGTTTTCTGATCAAGAGCAAGAAAATAGCGAAGCGTTTGATGCTGATTTCGATGGCTGTTTGCATCATTGGTTCCGCCGTTTTCTTTTATCCACCTTCTCCACTGTGGGCCATTGCTCTGGCTCTAAGCGCTTTTTCAAGCAGCGCCTTTGTTGCCGGATGGGGTTATTACTTCAGAAGTGGTACACCCAGAAACGAACGTGTGAAAACTGCCGCCGTGGGGCTAATCTATACCAATATCCTGATGATTCTCTTGAAATTGAGTGCTATTTACCTCTCTCCGTACACGGGGCTTGGTTTATCCATGCTGACACTCGGTG
>JAAYSV010000042.1 GCA_012518215.1 Bacillota bacterium | reverse complement strand
GGGCTTGGTTTATCCATGCTGACACTCGGTGGGGCGTGTTTGTTTGCCCTGCTGTTGCCCGAAGAGGAGGTTGCGAAACCAGAATCACGGTCCGAGCAGAAAGAAGGCATATCTCATATCGCGAAACCCCTTTCCGTTTTATGCCTTTTCATTCTGGTCATCACGATCAATTCGGGACTGATGTACCAGGTAATAAATCCTGCTTTCATTCATCTGAAATGGCTTGCCAGCTGGTATTGGGCCATCCCCTATATCGTGGCCGTGCATATCATGAAGGTCATGAGGGTTTCCCCGCGAAAAATTGACAGAGGACTTTTCCTGTATATTGCCATAGCCATGATCGGTTTTTCATTTGTGGCTTTCATGATGCTCGATCGATCGGTTATCAGTTACATCGTGGTCAACACGTTGATGCTCGGCGCCTGCGGTATTTGCGATCTGTTCTGGTGGAGTATCCTCGGTGAAATGTTGGATCTGGTTTCCAACCCCACCCGGATATTCGGTTTAGGGTTGGCAGCCAATACCATGGGCGTATTTATTGGCGGCGTGGCGGGTAATACCCTTGCCCTCTTGAAAGATCAAGATCAGTATTCCACGGCACTGGCCCTGGTGGTGGTCTGTATAACTTTCATCATCTTCCCCCTGCTGCACAGGCATCTTTCAGGATTGATGGAACATCATGCCGTTGGCCAATCAGCGTTGGTAGGGGAGAAGAATTCTGCAGATGGGGATACATACCCCCGGACGCAACAACAACAATTCAGAAACCTCTCGCCGCGTGAGAACCAGGTGGCGGCCTTGCTTCTTCAGGGAAAAACCTACAATAAAATTGCCGATGAACTGTATATCAGTAAAAACACGGTCAAGACTCATATAAAAAACATCTATTCAAAGTATGATGTCCGGAGTAGGGGGGAATTCATCGATCTGTTACAAAAAGGAGAAGGACACGACAGGTAACCTTCAACCTCGAAACAGTCTACTTTTCTGTTTTCCCGCGGAAAAGGCCCAGGTAGCGGCCATAACCTTTCTGTTTCATTTTTTCCAGAGGTATGAATTCCAAAGCAGCCGAATTGATGCAGTAGCGACGGCCTGTCGGTCCGGGCCCATCGTCAAAAACATGCCCGAGATGGGAAGCGGAAAGTTTGCTGCGCACTTCGATTCTTGACATCCCAAGGCTGTGATCAGCCCGTTCTTCGATGAGATCACGATGCAGGGGCCTGGTAAAACTGGGCCAGCCACAACCGGCATCAAATTTGTCACGGGAAGTAAACAGAACATGGCCGGTAACGAGATCCACATAGATTCCTTCCCGGTTTTCATCCCAGTATTCATTCTGGAATGGGGGCTCCGTTCCGTTTTCCCTGGTTACATGAAACTGGAGTGGGGTAAGTTTTTCTTTCAATGTTCCAGGATCCGTGTTTGCGGACCAATTATCTCGCAAGAACCGTTCCCGGCCAGAACCTTGATGGTAGCGTCTATAATGGGCAGGGTTGTTTTTATGGAAATCCTGATGGTAATCCTCGGCCGGCCAGAATTTGCCGGCGGGCAGGATGGAGGTGACGACGGGGGCATCAAACCTGTTGCTGTCTTCCAGAAGCCGGCGGGAAGTTTCGGCCAGCAGTTTTTGTTTGTCGTTGTGATAGAAAATAGCTGTGCGGTAAGAGGGGCCCCGATCGCCGAATTGGCCTCCCGGATCGGTGGGGTCTATCTGCCTCCAGAATATGTCGAGCAGCACCTCGTAAGAGAGGATATCGGGTTCATAGGTGATCTGCACTGCCTCGTAATGTCCGGTATCTTTTTTGCATACTTCCTCATAAACGGGGTGGGGGGTATCTCCGCCTGTATAACCGGATATTACCTTGAGAACCCCGGGGAGGCCCTCGAAAGGTGCCACCATGCACCAGAAACAACCGCCGGCAAAGGTTGCCAATTCAGGCATTTCATCACTCTTCCCTTATGTCATTTGTATCTATTATGGCCCCAGTAGCCCGGATAAATCAATATTCATGGTTGCGGTGTTTTGTTACCGAACGCGGTTGCGAAGCGGCCTTTGAAACCTGATTGCAGTCGCCGCGGAGAACAATTGATTCCTTCCTGGATGGGCGGATGATTTCTTCCTTCATTTTCCTGCAAACCTGCAAAAAAGAACTGTTTCTGTTTCTTTTTGTTTCTTGCCGGAAAAATTCTTGATCACCCGATGTTGCTCCAATTTTTACCCGGAGTTCGTCGTTCCTGCACCATTTTTCCGGCAGTTCCGGCGGATGGGGTAACAGACAGGATCGGCAGGTATACCCGACAAATCAAGGCAAGTCTATACTGTGGTTCAGACTTATGATATGATCCAGGATAGGGGTTACCATAAGTGCCTGGGGGCCTTCCCGAAGGGGCTGTTTCCCCGTGTTTTACTGTGTTGTCAAATCTGGTAACGATCGAGACATAGGATTCTTTCTGGTGCTCAATATGATCGTTTTCACATATCCGGTTCCGGTCTGTTGACGAGGAAGGGGGATGCCATGAAATTTATTTTACCCGAACCCGGGTTGCAGGGAAATATGTCTGTTGAAGAAGCGTTATATCGACGTGTTTCCCGGCGTAGCTTTCACGCCGGAAAGTTGACCCGAATGCAGGCAGGGCAGCTGCTCTGGGCTGCCGGTGGCCGGGGGATGAGCGGCGATGCGGGGATATCCCGTTCTGCTCCCTCCGCCGGGGCAACTTACCCCCTGGAAATCTACCTGGTGGCCGGTGATCTGGAAGATACGGGCCCCGGGCTTTATCATTATTTGCACCATGATCATTCCCTGGTGATGGTGCAGCCGGGCGACCTGCGAATGGAACTGGCCAGGGCGGCCCTGGGGCAACGAGCGGTGGCCCGGGCACCCGTTTCCATTATTCCGGTGGCTGATTATGCAAGAACCACCGGGCGCTACGGTGAGAGGGGATACCGTTATGTGCACATGGAAGTGGGGCATGTTGCCCAGAACATTTATCTGCAATCGGAGGCGTTGAATCTGGCTACCGTGGCCATAGGAGCCTTTGATGACGATACGGTCAAAGAAATATTGGCGGTCAGGGGAGCCCCGTTGCTGATCATGCCGGTGGGCCATCGCATGGATGGCTAACAACGACTTGTTGTTTTTTCAAGGATGAGGATGCGTTCCACCATCTGGCAATGAATGTATTTGATAATGAATGACCGATTCAAAAATTTTTTTCAAAATATTTGATGTTTAAAGAAGGATTTTCTAATTTTACGATGAATAATAACTACAATTATGAATAATTATGAATATTTATACCAAATGCAAATGAAGGTGGCTGGTGTATGGCCTTGTTATATTTATAGCGGTTCAACATTGTGAAAAGAAGACACCAGGTATCAATTGTTGGCACGGGCAAGTGGCAAAAAAGGGAAAAGATATAGAAAAATGGTAGCTATCGATCAAAGAAAAATAAATTCAACGGGCATCACCATGGTGGTTCTGGGCATAATAGCAGCCATCACAGGTTCACTTCTGGGTTACTACCCCACTTATGCCCTCGGTGTGCTACTCTCTCTGCCCGTATCCTGGTTTCTTTTCCGCTGGCAGATGTTGGCCGTTTGCAATCTGGAAGGCTTGACGCCACGGAAGGCGACCAACAGATTGCTACTGCGTTCGGCCTTGAGATTGTTGATCAATCTTACCGTTCTGGGGCTCTCCATCCTGGGAGGGGTGGTCTTTCTTTTCGGTGTGTTGACCGGTCTTCTGCTTCAGATCGTGGCCCACATGGGGCAGACACTCATTACTTTGAAGAAGGGAGGAGAAGCATAAATGGATATGCAAGCCCTACAGGAAGTACTGGACCATGTAAAGCCTTCGCTGGTATTCAACATAGGTTCCATACCGGTAACCACAACTGTAGTGAACACCTGGATAATCATGGCCATTTTGATTCCTCTGGCCTATTTGATCACCAGGCGGCTGAGCATTGTTCCCCGGGGATCCCAGCATCTGGCGGAACTGGTTGCCGATTTCTTCTACGGCCTTCTCGGGGAGACCATGGGGAAAGAAGGTCGTAAATATCTGCCATTCGTAGGCACCCTTTTCATATTTATCCTGTTTCTCAACCTGTCCTGGTTTATCCCGGGAATGAAACCGCCTACAACCGACCTCTCCACAACATTGGCTTTTGCCGTGGCAACCATCATAATTGTACAGCTTATAGGTATACAGAAGAATGGTCTGGTGGGGTATATCAAGCATTTTTTCCAGCCCAACCCTCTGATGTTTCCCCTGATCTTGCTGGAAGAACTGGTAAAGCCGGTCTCTCTCTCTCTGCGTCTTTTCGCCAACATGTTTGGAGAGAAGACGGTGGTCATGGTACTGTTTCTGATGATACCCCTGCTGGCTCCGGTTCCGGTAATGTTTCTGGGGATAATCATGGGTCTTGTTCAAGCCCTTGTGTTTTCCCTGTTGACGGTTATTTATATTTCCAATTTTGTACAGGGGCATTAAATAAAATTAGATAAATGATAAGGAGGCAGAAAAATGGAATTTCTAAGTGTTGCTCTAGCTGTAGCTATCGCTGCTCTGAGTTCGGCTTTTTCACAGGGAATTGCCACGAAGGCAGCCATGGAGGGGATTGCCAGGCAGCCCGAGGCCAGTGGGGATATCCGTACTACTCTCATCCTGGCCCTGGCTTTCATCGAAGCTTTGACTCTCTTTTCCTTTGTGGTAGCCATCCTTTTATGGACAAAATTAGCGTGAGCAAGGGCGAATAAAACAAGCGGAAATTTTTATTTGCCCCCATTTTATAAAATATCAAAGGGGTGGCACGATGGATGCTATTGTGGAAGCGTTGGGTTTTGATTTTTGGACTTTCCTGTTTCAGCTTGTAAATGTATTGTTGATATTGGGTACTCTCCTGTTCTTCTTCTGGAAACCGGTCGTCAAAGTTCTTGGCAGCCGTGAGGAACAGATAGAGGGAAATCTGCAGGAAGCAGCTTCTGCCCGGGAGAAGGCGGAAGAAATATTGACTTCTTACCAGCAAAAGATCGACCAGGCTCATCAGGAAGCCCAGGAGATTCTGGAACGAGCTGACAGGATGGCGGAGACGACCCGTTCAGAGATGGTTCAACAGGCCAAGGTGGAGGCGGATCGGATCCTCGAGCAAGCCAGGATGGAGATCGAGAGGGAGAAGAGGTCGGCCATGGCCAGTATCCGTGGCCAGGCGGCAGATCTTGTCCTCATGGCGACGAGCAAGGTTCTGGCGCGTACCCTTACTTCAACTGATCAGGAGGAGTTGCTCAAGGAGGCCTTGGTGGAGGTGGAAAGGTTACAGTGAGCGACAAGAAAATTGCCCGGTCCTATGCAGAGGCACTCTTTTCTGTAGCCCGGAAATGGGGACAGGAAGAAGATATGGGAGAGAAGCTTGCATCCTTGCAGAAGAGACTTGAAGAAGATGATGAATTGCGGCAGATTCTTCACGACCGTCTTGTAACCCCCGAGGAAAAGGAAAAGGCTTTGAAGGCTCTGCTGCCGCAACTGTTGGACAGAAAAAGTGAAGATAATATTATTTCTGTAGCCCGGGAGTATCAGCTTCTTCTTGACAAGGCCAGAAACATGGAACTGATGGAGGTAGCCGTTGCTTCCCCCATTTCCCCTTCCATGGTGTCAGAACTGGAAAATAGGCTTGGCAGTTATGTCGGAAAGAAGATTCGCTTGAAAATTCATGTCGATCCGAAGATACTGGGAGGCCTTGTTTTGCGGAGGGGTGACCAGGTTGTTGACGCCAGCGTAAAGAAAAAGCTGGAGATCATCGGCGCTCATTTAAAGTCAGTCTGACCAGCAATTTGGGCTGATGTTAGAAAAGGTGTGATGTTACTTGGACTTTAAAATAGAAGAAATATCCAAATATTTGAAGCAGCAGATCGAGAGCCTTGAATTGAAGGCCGAGACGGCCGCAAAGGGTGTGGTTACCTATATCGGTGACGGCATTGCCCGTATTTATTTGAAACACGTTATGGCCAGTGAGCTGCTGGAATTTCCTCAGGGAGTCTATGGCATGGCTTTGAATATCGAGGAAGATACTGTTGGTGCGGTTATCCTTGGTCCTTCCGGGCATATCAAGGAAGGGGACGAGGTGAAGCGGACTTTTCGTATCATGGAGGTACCGGTGGGGGAAGCTCTCCGCGGAAGAGTGATCAACCCCGTGGGGGAACCCCTGGACGGAAAAGGTCCGATCGAGACCGATCTATTCCGGCCGGCGGAATTTTCAGCCCCGGGCGTGATCCAGCGCCAGCCGGTGGATACACCTTTGCAGACAGGAATAAAAGCTATCGATACCATGTTGCCCATTGGCCGTGGCCAGCGGGAACTTATTATCGGTGACCGCCAGATCGGGAAAACGGCCATCGCTGTGGACACGATCATCAATCAGAAGGGCCATGATGTCGACTGTATTTACGTGGCTATCGGGCAGAAAGCTTCCACCGTGGCCGGTGTCATTCAGAAGTTCGAGGAAACGGGAGCGATGGAGTATACCACGGTTGTGGCCGCACACGCCGGGGAACCGGCCCCTCTTCTGTATATAGCCCCTTATGCAGGTTGCGCCATCGGGGAATATTTCATGTACGAACAGAACAGGGATGTTCTCATAATCTACGATGACCTCTCGAAACATGCTGTGGCTTACCGTGAACTTTCCCTTCTTTTGAGAAGGCCACCGGGGCGGGAAGCCTATCCCGGGGACATTTTCTATCTTCATTCCCGTCTGCTGGAAAGGGCCGTTCGTCTGAATGATGACCTGGGTGGTGGATCGCTTACAGCTTTGCCTATAATTGAAACGCAGGCCGGGGACGTTGCTGCTTATATCCCCACCAACGTCATCTCCATTACGGATGGGCAGATCTATCTGGAGGCTGATCTTTTTTATGCCGGACAGCGCCCGGCGATAAATGTAGGGTTGTCTGTTTCCCGTGTTGGGGGTGCTGCCCAGCTGAAGGCGATGAAACAGGTAGCCGGTCACCTGAGGTTGGACCTGGCCCAGTATAATGAATTGGCGGCCTTTGCCCAGTTCGGGACGGATCTGGACAAGGCGACCCAGGTCAGCCTGTCCAGGGGTGAGCGTATGATGGAACTGTTGAAACAGGTTCAGTACCGACCCATGCCCGTGGAGGAGCAGATTGCGCTTGTCTATGCCGGCGTTAACAGATATCTGGACGATTTGCCCGTGGACAGGATCAGGCTCTTTGAACAGGAATATCTCCGTTTCATGCATAGCAATTATAGTAACGTTCTTGATGAAATACGGGAGAAAAAAGAGCTGGATGAGGAATTGGAGGATAGGTTAAAGGGGAGCATCGCAGAATTCAAAGAAAGTTTCGCCAAGGGCGAGTGAGGCGGTTCCCGGAAGCCGCAGGGATTCGTCCCGTTGGCTGTAGATTTTGGCTTGTTCAAGCTTGACCAGGGTTAGACAAAGGCGGTGGAATATTTGCCCAACATAAGGGATATCAAGCGGCGTATCCGCGCTGTTACCAATACCCAGCAGATAACCAGGGCCATGAAGATGGTGGCGGCATCCAAGATGCGCCGTGTACAGGATCAATTGTGGGCAGCTCGCCCCTATGCTCAGAAGTTGACAGAGGTGGCCGGTCGCCTGGCGTTGGCACCGGAAGCCCGGGAACTCCCATTGGTCGCTGCACGTGAGGTAAAAACGGTGGGCTACGTCCTGATCACCGGCGACCGGGGGTTGGCAGGGGCATACAATTCAAATCTGATCCATCTGGCTGAAAGATCTTTAAATGAGGAAGAAAACAGGGTCAATCTGGTAACGATAGGCCGCAAGGGTTTTCACTATTTTCGGCAGCGGGGGGTGGAGATCCTGCAACATTCCGTTGAGATCGAGGACGACCCGCAACTTACCCAGGCCCGGGAACTGGCCCGGGAATTGATCTCCTTCTTTTTGAAGGGGCGGCTGGATGAAGTCAATCTCATCTATGCCTGTTTTCACTCGGCACTTGACCATGTGGCCCAGGTGGAAAGGCTTCTGCCCATTGAAACACCGACACTGGAGGAGGCCGAAGAGATCGGCTATATCTATGAGCCGGAGCCGATGGGTATTTTGACCGCTCTTCTGCCCCGTTACTGTGAGACAAAGGTATATCAGGCCCTTCTGGAGGCAAAGGCCAGTGAGCATAGTGCCAGGATGATCGCCATGGACGGTGCCACCAGCAATGCCGACGAGATGATTGAAAGTTTGAACCTCTCGTACAACAAAGCCCGCCAGAGTGCCATCACTACGGAAATACTGGAGGTAGCCACCGGTGCCGAAGCCTTGAAGGACCGGTAGTGGAGGAGGTATATAAAAATGAAGGAAGGAATAGTAGTACAGATCATCGGCCCGGTTGTGGACGTGGAATTTCCCGAAGAGGATTTACCCAACCTGTACAACGCCATCGTGATCAAGGAAGATAAAATAGATTTGACCATGGAAGTGATGCAGCACCTTGGAGGCAACATGGTTCGTTGCGTGGCCCTGGCCTCCACTGATGGGTTGCAAGGTGGAATGAAAGCTTTGGATACCGGGTCTCCCATAAGGGTGCCTGTTGGCCCTTCCACACTGGGCAGGCTCTTCAATGTTCTGGGTGAACCCATAGATGACAAAGGGGCATTGGAAACAGAGGAATCATGGCCAATCCACCGTAGGCCACCTTCTTTTGAGGAACTTGAACCTTCCACGGAGATCCTGGAGACGGGGTTGAAAGTGCTGGATCTTCTGGCCCCCCTGCCCAAAGGTGGGAAGATGGGTCTTTTTGGCGGGGCCGGGGTGGGGAAGACGGTCTTGATCATGGAGCTCATTCGCAATATCGCTTACGAACACGGGGGATATTCAGTTTTTGCCGGCGTGGGCGAACGGACCCGGGAAGGCAACGAACTCTACATGGAGATGACCGAATCCGGGGTTCTGGATAGAACGGTCCTGGTGTTTGGACAGATGAATGAACCCCCGGGCGCCCGATTTCGGGTAGGTTTAACCGGGTTGACCACCGCCGAATATTTCCGTGACACGGGAGGGCAGGACGTACTGCTCTTTATCGACAATATTTTCCGTTTTGTTCAAGCCGGTTCAGAAGTGTCTGCACTGTTGGGGCGGATGCCTTCCGCCGTGGGCTACCAGCCCACTCTGGCTACCGAGATGGGTGATCTGCAGGAACGGATCACTTCAACAAAAAGTGGTTCAATCACTTCGGTTCAGGCTATATATGTCCCTGCCGATGACCTGACTGACCCGGCACCGGCTACTACCTTCGCCCATCTGGACGGAACCATAGTCCTTTCCCGGCAGTTGTCGGAGTTGGGGATTTACCCGGCGGTAGATCCTCTGGATTCCACTTCCAAGCTGCTTGATCCCATTATTGTAGGAGAGGAACATTACGAGGTGGGCAGGGGAGTCCAGCGTATTTTGCAGCGCTACAAGGAATTACAGGATATCATCGCTATCCTGGGTATCGAGGAACTTTCTGATGAAGACAAGCTCACCGTGGCCCGGGCACGCAAGATTCAACGTTTTCTTTCTCAACCCTTTCATGTGGCGGAAGCATTTACCGGAAGGGCGGGGGCTTATGTACCATTGAAGGAGACAATCAAAGGATTCAAGGAAATCCTTGAAGGACTTCACGATGATTTGCCGGAGCAGGCTTTTTACATGGCGAGCAGCATCGAGGAAGTAGTGAAAAGGGGACAGGAGCAGTTCTGATGTCTACGTTAAAATTGGAAGTTGTTACCCCGCAAAAAAAAGTACTGGTGGAGGAAGTGGAAAGTGTCGTTGCTCCGGGATCAGAGGGTTACCTGGGTGTTCTGACCGGACATGCACCTCTGCTGACCACTTTGGGGCCGGGTGTTCTCTTCTATCGCAAGGCCGGGGAGGACAGAAACATGATGGCAGTTTCAGGCGGGTTCATGGAAGCCGGCGCTGATAAAGTGATAGTCCTGGCTGACACGGCGGAACTTCCCGGTGACATCGATGTTGACAGGGCCCGCCGATCCAAGGAAAGGGCCCAGAAACGTCTCAAGGATCGCCCGCCGGGTCTGGATGTGGCCCGGGCAGAATTGGCTTTGATGAGGAATATCGCCCGCCTGAAGGCGGCTGGAATCAGCGGAGATTGATCAGGTTCGGAAATACAAAGTTTGAAAAACGAGGAATGATTGACCGGGTATAATTTTTTTTTTGTTTCCAATGACAACAGCACCAAATGGCCGGGAACCAAACAATCCGAATCGGCTCTTACATCGGTTTGGGTTCTTTCTGGGTGTCTCCGGCTTCTTTCTTTATTCTTGCTTCACACAAGGGGCAGATCGATTTCATTTTTGGTTTTTCACCCGATATCTGCGTCGTCTCGTCTTCCACCTCGAAAAGTTGGGCGCAGAAAAGACAGCGTCGCTGATATTTTCCCATCAGTTTGCTCCCCTCTTGCATACGATGCTTCAAAAAATCCCCGGTTTGCAGACAAGGTATGGTATTGAATCGAATCAAAACAGATAAATCTCTGTTGAAACTTACTTCGGGCAACATGGCATGGCAGCAACAACCATGCTCTTTATCAATTGATCATTTATTGTCAACTGTACATATATTGTAATTTTCCAAAAAATAAAAGTCAACAAAGCAACGCCGCTTTTTGGTTCAGGTCTTCCGTTACATGTAGCGTTTTGCTCCGGATTCTTACGATTATGTTCATTTCATGGGAAAATGGAATTGATTGAAAAATTCCTTGAATGATGAATAAAAGCAGAGCCGGCCCGGGGCGGGTCGGCTCTGCCTGTCGTCAAGGGCCCGGGATAATCAGAAGCCGCTGGCCTCGGCAAGCTCGTAGCAAATTGTATCGTTGGCTGCCGGACACTCTACAAACAGGGGCAATGGAAAAACAGGATTGATCACATACTCGTTATTTTGTATTTCCCGGGTGGAGGAATGCGGAGCCTGAGAAGTCACAACATGGCCGGTCACTCCGGCATATGTTTTTTCTCCGGAGATCTCCAGAGATCTGTCGCCTTCTTCCCATTGATAACCTTCTTCCCATTTCACTTCGTCCAGGGGCAGGTTGCTGATGATGAACAGGGGAGAGGTTAAATTGACAGCTTCGAAACCCAATGAATAGGTAAAATCGAAGGGTTTCATGTCCGGTTTCAAAGTTGCAGTTTCTGCAATGTCTCCACCTGCCCAGTTGCCTTCCATGGTCAGTTCAAGGTTGCGATCCTTATCCCGGTCCACTTCAATGCTCAACCAACCCTCCAACCCCCTCAGGGTCGTGACGTTGTATCTCATGTACTGTCCGGGTTTGAAATCAAAATGTCTCCAGCCCCCGAGGGAGGCAAAGTATTTTTCTCCAATCCCGGAATCAGGTTCTTCATGTTTGGTGGTGTCTTGATCATCGGCCAAAATATTGTCTTCCCCGGGGATTCCATCTGACCTATCCCCTCCGCAACCCAGAGGGACAGTCACCGATAACAACAATACCAGCAACCCCACTGCCATTTTGACATGAATTCTGGAACACACAGGCATTCCTCCCATCGAAAAATTTAATGATCATATTGTAGCATATGAAATGGAAATAATCTGCAGAAATAATCTGGCCGACGGTGTCAACCTGCTTCGGGAAAAAAGAAAGGACCCCATAATTTTCAACACACTTTTTTTATCTATCAAACTTTCAATAGCTTCTCCGGTGAAACTGAACTCTTCCTGCAGTAACGGTATATTTCCCCTGCACTCATTGTCAAAAATAGATTTTCTCCAAAGTCCCAAAGTAAATTTACACCAACAACTGGCCAGTCGGGCAATTGCATCGAATGGGACCCTTCCCCAACAATGAAGCGGGAATATTTTACCAACGGGCAGTCGGTGTGACTGGTGGAGGAATTCGGGGGAATTTCCATGGAAAACAGAAGTGTCCGGTATGATATAATCTAACCGAAACCTGTTGCAGTTTGAGCTATTTCACACGATCAGTACAGCGGGCTTGAATTTCCTGAAGAGAGCCTGTCGGGATTGTGCCAGGCTTGAACAGCAATTCCCATTTTGGGCGAGATCGGTTGCCTGTTGTTGAAGGAAATAAAATATGAACGAAGGAATTTCTCGGGAGAAACAGATTCTATCTTTGATGACGGCCTCCCCCGAACTAGAAGGGGTAGAAAGCCTCCATCTTACCGGCAATGAGTACCTGTCCCTACCCGAAATTGGAGAATGCGGCGAGATAATGTCCTTGAATGTGCTGCATATGACTGCCCGCGGAATCCTTGAATTCAGGGGTACGGGGGGGAGTCCCCTGTTGGCGCCATTTGCAATTCTGGATGGAGAAAATCTTCTAGAGTCAGAAAAACCATCCTGGAATTATCGGTATGATTGGATCCCTCATTTCAAGGCAGGCAAACCCGGGCTCTGCAGTATTGAAGGTCATATCTTCGCGCCACCGGGCCATCGTGGTTGCTGTTTCCGTCTATCCCTGACCAATCTTTCAGCAACTCCCCTGAAGCTTGCGATTGGCTGGCGGGGATGCTGGGGCGAATTCAACCACCTGATCTTCAACCGACGGACGGTCGGCGGCGAGAAGGTTATCCGCTACGATAACTGGACGGAAAGTTTGGTCATGGAGTCACGCCATGGCCTTCCCCTTTCTGCCCTGGCCATGTCTCTCATGGTCGGGCAAGAACAGGGAGATCGCTCATGCTGGGATATTCATGTATCGTCCGGGCATCCCATTTCATACCGGGGAACGGTCAGGCCGGAGGTGGCCCCCGGTGGAAGTGTGACCGTGACCCTTTACATCGCAGTCAATCTGGAAGCTGATGGAGCCGGAACTACCGTGGTGGATTTGAAAAGGCATGGGGTTGCCGAGCTGGCTGCAAGAACAGAGTGTTGGTTGAAAAAACGGCGGATCGACCTTGATGACAGAACGGTGGCAGCTATTTTGAACCGTAATCTATATTTCAATTATTTCTTTGCATTGGGGCGTGCGCTGGATGATGATTCGCTCGTGCCGGTTACTTCGCGCAGTCCCCGCTATTATGTCAGTGCCGCATACTGGGGCAGGGATACCCTTTTGTGGAGCTTTCCCGCCTTGCTGCTGATGGACAAACAAATTTCCAGGGAATTGCTCTTGACCGTATTCAACCGCCACCTTTCCCGTGCCGGAGAACATGCCCATTATATAAACGGTGTTCTGCTTTACCCCGGTTTCGAACTGGATCAGCTTGCCGCTCATTTTCTGGCTCTGGAGCGCTATGAAAGTGCCCATGGCGATCTTTCCTTGCCCGGTGAAGGGGTGATTTCCCGGGGGTTGAAATTGTTGGTTGAAAAAGCGCGGGAACGGTATGATCGTCGCGTCGGGCTTTACCGCACCTTCCTTGATCCCTCCGATGATCCGGTACTCTATCCCTTCCTGATCTATGACAATGCCCTTCTGCAGTGTGCTTTTGTTTATCTTGCCAAACTGCAAGCCGCGGGTCGCTGGGAAGGCACCGTTGATTTTGCCGGCCTGGCCGCTGCCTTGAAACAGGCCATTCACCGGCATGGTACCGTCGAGGGTCCCCATGGGGCCATGTTTGCCTGGGCGGTGGACGGGAAGGGCAGATTCCAACTTTATGACAACCCACCGGGCAGCCTGCAACTGCTCGCCTTTTACGGTTTCTGTTCCCGTGAAGACCCTATCTTCTGCAATACCGTTGCCTGGATCCGTTCATCTGAAAATCCCCATTTCCATGCAGATACCCCCTTTGCCGAGGCCGGTTCATTGCATGCACCCGGGCCCTGGCCGCTGGCCGCATGCAATGACATTCTGGCCCTCAACCGGGGTGGTACAGACTTTCTGCGGCGGGCGCCCATGGACAACGGCTTCTGCTGCGAGACGGTTGATCCACAGACGGGCCTGGCAACCACCGGGGCAGCTTTTGCTTCCGCTGCCGGTTTTCTGGCCCATGCTCTATGGTGGGCCAGCCGTGAAAAAAAAGATGGCCGATGAAACGCTGGAAACCCCGCCCCCGGAAACCGAAGATGGTTTGCGGGGTATTCATTTTTTCGGAAGAGAAAAAGGGGAAAAGGATTCTGTAACGAAGACAATCATATTGAAATTACAAAAAGGGGACATGAGGGATGCTCGGGAAACTGCCTTACAGGGGAAAATTGGCTTACGGGATCGGTGCAGGCGGATACAGCCTTGTTGACCGTATCATGGTCACCTGGCTGATGTATTTCTATGTCCTCACACCGATAAAAGGGGAAGAAGCTCTGATTTCCGGTTTTGCCTTCGGTATCATCATGTTCCTGGGTCGCGTGGTCGATGCAATTGCCGACCCGATCATTGCCCGCTGGTCCGACAATCACGGCGGGCCTCTCGGTCGCCGTATCCCTTTCATGCTCTACAGTGGAATCCTGTATGTGGCGGTTTTTGTCGCCTTGTTTTACCCGCCGGTGTCCGGTGAATCTCCATGGAACAATATCTATCTGGCCCTGATGTTGGGGCTTTATTTTGCTTTATTCACTGCATATGTCTGTCCCTACCTGGCCCTGTTGCCGGAACTGGCACGTTCCAACAGGGATCGTGTTGACCTTTCCACCTGGAAAGCAGTCTTCAGTATCCTGGGTGTAGCGGGGGCGGCGGTAGCCGGAGGGATACTCATCGATTCAATCGGCAATTACGGCATGATCTGGGTGATGGGAGGAATTGGCCTTGTTATGCTCTATTTGCCTGTATTTATCCGCGAGAAAGATTACGCCAGATCCGAACCGGCAACCCTGGGGCTCGGGGATGCCCTGAAGACCACTTTCCGAAATCGCCCCTTCGTGATTTATCTGGCCGGCAACGTTGCCTTCTGGCTCGGCTTCAACATTGTAACCCTGAATATACCACCCTATGTTACTGTTTTGCTGGGAGGAACGGAAGGGGATACGGCCATCTATTTTGGCCTGGTACTGGGTATTGCCTTGTTCTGTTTTCCACTGGTAAATATCTTTGCCAAAAGGTTCGGGCTGAAAGCGGTCATGCTCTTCTCCCTTGTTCTTTTTGCAGTGCTTCTGCCGGGTATATTTTTGCTGGGGCAGCCACTTTTCGGGTTGAGTCCGCAGGTTTTCGGGTATATCCTGATGGCACTGATAGGGATTCCGGTCTCTGCCATCTTTGTTGTTCCGGATGCCATCGTCGCCGCGGTTTCTGACCTCGAAGAAAGGCTATCCGGCCAACGACGCGAGGCGATGTATTTCGGCGCGCAGGGATTCATTTTGAAGCTGGCGCTAGGATTGTCAACTGTCATTACCGGCGTGCTGCTGGATTATTTCGGCAAGTCAGTGGATCATCCTCTTGGTATCCAGTTGACCGGGCCGGTGGCCGCAATATTCATCGCTGTCGGAGCCCTCATTTTCCTGTATTATCCTGAAAAAGAAGTTGTGGCTTACGAGCAGAAGTAGGTAGTCCCATGGTACAGGAACCGGGATGATGGTGGAGAGGTGCGGAAGGCTGTTCGGTACCCGCCCGGTAGCTCCGGCCCGGGGCCATGGCGCCCTCACGTTTTGAATCCTGTAAATCCTGCCAGCCGGAAAATTACCAGGACATGGTGGAATGGGCAGTATTGCCCTGCGCCATTTCGAGGAAGTGTATATTGGGGGCGTTTCCCGTGGCTATTTCCGGAATATGGTGCTGTAGGCATGAGGGAAATAGCGCCGGTAAAGGTCAGGGTTGCTATCACGCCAGGGGTGTTCACGGCGCAGTTTTTTTAATCTGTTCAGATCAATTTCTGCCACGGCGATTCCTTCTGTTTCCGGTGAAACAACTTCGTCAAGAACACCGCTGCCGTCCGGGGTCAACTCTGACGGGGCGAAGATTCCGGCCCGGCCTGTAAAAGTAAACCCCAGAAGGTTCCCCACCAGAGCGCTTTTGATTCCGTACACGGGACATTCCTGAACGCGGGGCCAGATTCCTCGCAGAGCAAGCCAGTAATTGTAGGGTTCCGGGTTGGCAATGGGGATGATCACGATCTCTGCACCCTGCAACTCGAGGATGCGGAAGGTCTCGAAATAGCTGGCATCCATGCATACCGGGGTGGCAATTCTGCCCGCTGCGGTTTCAAAGAGCTTGAATCCTGTCCCCGGCGAGATGCCCCACTCTGTTTCGATGGGCATCAGGTGAACCTTGTCCTGGGTGCCTATCAGTCGCCCGTCGGGGCCATAAAGAAAAGAACGGTTGACCACATTGCCACCATCGGGAAGGATGAAGCTGCCGGCCATCAGGTAGAGCCCGTAGGCGGCGGCCAGGATGGAGTATAGTTTGTCCAGGAAAGGAGCTATCACCGGCCCGATATAATGGATTACATCGGCGATAGTGATTTCCGAGGTGTTGGCAGGCGCATCCTGCAGATCACCATCGGAGAGTGCCTTGCCCATCTCTTCCACCCCGGGGAGCATTCCCAGGAGCGAGAGATTATTATCTTCAGGGAAAGCGACAAGATGTACCCCCGCTGCCAATGCCTCACTGACCCGTCGATGCATCTCGTTGACATAATCGAGGGGATCCTTGAATAGACTGATCTTCACCTGGAGAGCGGCGACTTTGAGAAGGCGGTCTTCGATGGGCGGGGCTACCCTGCTCCCGGTGATCAAGGTTGAAAGTCTTTTTTTGAGCCGTGCCGGCCGGCAGGTCCAGCGAAGATATTGCCGAAAAAGTTTCTCTTTCCAGCCGTCAAGTGGCATCTTTTCTCCTCCTCCCTGTTCTGTCCATCATTGTGTCGGTGCGGGGGTTCTTTTCAGCGGTACAAATCGGGCAAAGCCCCCCGGTAAGCCCCCGGGTGAAGAAGTTCAAGCAGGGGGTAATCATCCTTGATCTTTTGACGGTCCGCCTCGTTCAGTTTCGCCACCGCATACGGTCTTTCAGCTGTCCCGCGATCCAGATATCCGGTCGAGCCGCGGGTTATCTCGCAGGGGCCGATCACCGCACACCGGGCGTTGAAAGAACGGTTGCCGATATTCCTTTCAAGCTGTGCCTCCACGGCCCAGAACTGGTTCTGCTGCACCTGGGCCCACATACCAGCTGGCTGTATCTGATGGGCATGTTTGGCATCCAGGGCCCCGCAATGGGCGAGCAGATCAGCCCCCTTCAGGGCGAAGATGCGTCCGACCTCGGGATGGCGGGCATCGGTGCAGGCAACAAGGCCAATTTTCATCCCATCACATTCGAAAAGGTGCAGATCCCTGCCCCTGTCCAGGCCGAGGGCGCGCTCCTCGCGGCTGAGATGGGTCTGTTGCTGGCGGCCGCAGACCTCGCCATCCGGGCCAAAAAGATAGGATGTATGGTAGATGTGACTGCCTTTCTCCTCGATCGTGGTCCCCGCTACGAGATAGAGCTTGTTGTTCCTGGCCAGTCTGCTGTGCAACTGCAAGTATTTTTCATTCCATTCCGCTGATTTTTCCATGAATAGAGTGAAATGGTCGTCATGATCTTGTGTTTTACCCAGGTGGCCGGTTGCCTTGCAGAGCAGAAGTGATGTGTGCGCAGGCAAAACGGCAAATCTGATGTCAAGCTTTTTGAAAAGCGCAGTCAGGGCGGCACTGTAATCATCAGGTTCATTGATCGGCAGATCGGCGAGGGAGAAAGCGGCAACTTTCACCATGGGTGGACCTCCCACTAACAGAATATTGTCAATGAATGATTTCTTTATTACTCCGCCAATTCCTTTTTACAAGCATTCTTTTGTGGGTAGGTTTCTTCAAGCGGCAGCCCGGCAAGCATGGGGGCTTGCCTCCTTGTTGCTGGTCTGTTTATCTTCCATCTGTCCTGTTTGAAAATAACACTTAATCCCGAGCTGTTTTTGTCGATATAAACAATGGGAGGCGGAAGGGATATGAAAATTTCTTCCACAAACTGTTTCATGAACGTCAATCAACCCGGATTGATCGATTTTGATGTGATTGGAAACTCGGGGCGGGGCCGTCATGGAATCACCTTGAAACCCAAAGTGTCTACCGGGGTAAAAGGCAACAGAATGACGGGAATGGTGGACGATAAATATATCCAGATCCGGGTTGAAACGATCATGTCCAAATTGAAATATGGAAAAAAATTATCTTCCGTGGAAATGAAATTCCTGAAGGAACACGCACCGCATTCCTACCGTGTTGCGGTTCGGGTATCGAGGGAACGCGAATCTTTTCGCCAGGAACTGAAAATGTACAGGACGAAACAGCAAGCCGAACGTGCTTACGCCATGAAGATAAGCAGCTATATCCGGACATTGAAAACATCTGCAATGGCCAAAGCTTATGAAGGTAGCGTTGATGAAAATGGAGAAATGGAAGTTATGCAGATGAAACTCATGGCGATCATGGACGAGTACAGAAAATTCAAAGCGTCAGCGGAATATAAAAAATTGAAGGATGAGGAAAAAGAGAATAACAAAATGATGTCCGTGAACAGGGCAGTTTCCACCATCTCCCGGCAATTTCCCAAACCCAGGGTGGCAAAGTTTACGGGTACGTTTATATTCTATGCCTGAAAAAAATGAATACGGATTTGCTACCTTTCAGCGATGTCCTGCTATCTTCCCCACAAAGGCGTCTCCTCTTTTTGCTTTCCGTGCAGGCGAAAGATGCCCTTTTCCAAAATTATTGTTCAGGCGTTCCAAAACACAGGATAGTTATGATCTATTGTTTGCGTGGAAAAATAGGAGCCGACAGGGTAAAACAAATTGATTTCAGCTGGATTGCAAAGGTCTGTCGATGGTATTGGTCCAGAAGTCCAGAGGTTTGTCGTTTTCTTGAGTGGGGTAAAAAGTTTCGCCATATACCGGATGTTCTGCAGCCCGGTTTTCAAGCAAAAACAGGATGTTATCTTTTCTAAAATTCGTATGCGCCAGCATCTTTGCAGAGGATGTAACCCTTATGTTGTCCCTTGTCAGGTCGGCTATCCCCTTGGCTATATCGAGATCCTCTATACGGGACTGTGCCTGAAGTGTATTCTCCCTGGTAACCTGGTTGATATCTATAATATTTTCCAGACGATTATGAATGGCCCCGATTCTGGCTCGTTCGCCGGAAACCTGTTCAATGGCTTTGTCAATACGTTTCAGGGAATCTTGCAACGACGCAATGCTGTCAATCGCCAGATCTTCGATATCCAGGGAAGAGGCCGTCATACTGTTTATAGTCACGGATATGGACTGATTTGAACGGGGCCCGATATGCAAAAGCATTTCCTTTCCCTCGATGGGAGGGTCGGGATCCGGTTCCTCCGGTTCTTCCGGTTCCTCCGGTTCTTCCGGTTCCTCCGGCTCTTCCGGTTCCTCCGGCTCCTCCGGTTCTTCCGGTCCTTCATGGGGTATGAAGGTGACAACATCTGAACCATAGACGGCTGGCTTTCCTTCATTTCCCTCTATGGTGAAATTTGACAGGGCAATGCTTTCGTCAAAATCGGGGTTGACGCGGACGAAATTATGAATGGCAATCCTTTCATCTCTGGTGAGACCCCACCATTCATGCGCCAGGCCGGAAACATCTATTATGAAGGGGGCTGCCTGCGTTCCCTGTCCACTCACTGCAAAAGAAATATTCCCGACGTTGATTGCCGAGTTGAACATATTTTGCAATTGCGAAGCCGTGATATCATGGGGGATGTCGAAGGATGCGTTGGCCACGTCGCCCATCTTGATTACCCCGAACAGAAAGGCCCAGTAAATATTGAAGTCAAACTTTACCCCTGCAAGATCTTCCATCCAGAGGCTGAAAGATGCTGTGGTACCACCGGCTCCGGGATCAATAATTGTGATCTCGCCGGTTCCCGGGGGGCCCTCACCTATGGGAAGATTGGCCAATCCGGTAACATCGACCACGTAAGGGTTCATCTGGGTTCCCTGTCCGCTCACCACGAAATTGACGTTTCCAGAAAATTTTGCGTTGAGTTCGGCCTGCAATGCGGCAGCCGTGGCATCGTGGGGCAGGATAATGGTGGCGGATTGGGATACCCCGCTGCCGAGTATATTCTGATAGTTTATATCCAGATCAAAACTGATTTCGCCCTCGATGGCATCTTCCCACCACAGAGAAAAACGGCCGCTGGTCTGCCCCAGTCCGGAAATATCAACATTCACATTGCCCGTTGCCGCCGGCTGCGCTTCAACTACAATTGCTGCCGAGATGGCACTTCTTACATCATCAGGGGTGGTTATCACTTCGCCACCCTGTACGGCCAGGGTGACATCAAAAATAACCTTTCTGCCGATAATGGTGCTGGACAGTTCAAAAGCATGATCGGACGGCGGAGTGTAGATGTTTATTTCGACTTCATCAAAATCAGGATGACCTGCCGGCTCATAAAGGAAATGATCCCATTCATTGGATCCCAGGGGAACAGGCCCGCCTAACCCGAAATTTTTTACGGGCGGGGCGGGATCGGGGTCAACCGGCCCCGGAAGTGAAAAACCACCGACACCGGTAGTTCCCGGAGACAGGGAACCATCCAGCAAATGCTTGGTGTTGAATTGGGTGGTCCTGGCAATGGTGTCTATTTGCCGCGTTAACTGGTCCAGCTCCTTTTTTGTCAGCATCAGATCATCATGGGTCAACGTAGCGTTGGATGCTCCCAACACAAGGGCTCTTTGCCTCTGCAGCATGGCATGGATTTCGGAGAGCCCTCCTTCAGCTACTTGCAGGAGGCTGATGCCATCCTGGGCATTGCGCAAAGACTGGTTATATCCTTGAACCAGCGAACGCAACTTGGTTATGACCGACAATTCCGCGGCGCCATCTCCGGCAATATTTATGCGTTTTCCCGATGAAATATTTCGAAGAGATTGGGCTTGTTGGCTTTCATAATAATCTAGCAGGCGATAGGAGTTCAGGGCCGAAATGTTTGAGTTAACTTTCATTCTTACTCCCCCCCACACATGGTATGATAATACCTAATACCTTTTTCTGGTAAACATTGCTAATATACTTCAATTACATTATAACTCATTCCGATTGACAATACAACTATTTTTCATAAATTAAAAATGTAAGTTGCAAGTTTAATTGCCCACCATATTTTACCAATCACACTAAGCTGCCATATAAATATCATTGGCTGTTTTGTATCCGAACATCCTTCTTGGATAATTATTCATCCACTGCTGAATCC
>JAAYSV010000041.1 GCA_012518215.1 Bacillota bacterium | reverse complement strand
GGATTCAGCAGTGGATGAATAATTATCCAAGAAGGATGTTCGGATACAAAACAGCCAATGATATTTATATGGCAGCTTAGTGTGATTGGTAAAATATGGTGGGCAATTAAACTTGCAACTTACATTTGGAAACGAAAAAACCCTTTTTGATTGCTTTGCCAGAAAGGATATGTTATATTTTGTTTATTCCCTGCCTTGTTGAAGAAGGCCGTCAGTCCGAGGGGAGGTGAAAAGCGTGTCATCCTACGAAAGCATGATTATCCTATCTGCAGATCTGGACGAAGAAACAAAAGAACATTGGCTGGAACAATTCCAAGAAATTCTCGTCAAAAAAGGGGGAGAGCTGCTGGAGCTGGAGCCCTGGGGGAGAAGGAAATTGGCCTATGTCATCAACAAAGTCCACCATGAAGGCGAATATTATCTGATCAAATTCAAAGGGAACCTTGAAATATTAAAAGAGCTGGACCACCTCTGTAAAGTTTCTGATGAGGTTATAAGGTCACTGACAACCAGGCTCAATCAATAAAAATGGGAACGGAGGATTCCAATGTTGAACAGAATTATCTTGATAGGGAGGCTTACAAGAGATCCGGAATTGAGGTATACACCTTCCGGAGCGGCGGTGGCCACATTCACGTTGGCGGTTGACAGGCGTTTTTCCAACCAGCACGGGGAAAGAGAAACGGATTTCATCAGAATCGTGGTCTGGCAGAAACTGGCGGAAACCTGTGCAAATTACATCGAAAAAGGGAGACTGGTGGGGGTGGAAGGAAGGCTGCAGACACGTAGCTATGATGACAAGGAAGGAATCCGCAGAAACATTGCCGAGGTAGTGGCCGACAATGTACAGTTCCTGGAATGGCCGCGTGATGACCAGAAAAGAAAACCCTCGGAAGCAAGTAACGACAGTGAATTGGAATTCAAGGATGGCGACATCAAAGATGACGACATTCCTTTTTAAAATTTGTCTATCTGCTGTTTCGAGAAAGGAGTAAGTAGATGAGAAGAGATAGAGGGCGCAGGCCCAGAAAAAAGGTGTGCGTTTTTTGCCAGGAAAAGACGGATTACATTGATTACAAACAGGCGGAAAAATTGAAAAAATTCATCACTGAAAGAGGAAAAATCCTTCCCCGAAGAATAACCGGCAATTGCGCCAAACACCAGAGAGAGATGACAGTAGCTATCAAAAGAGCGCGAATCGTTGCATTGTTGCCTTTCACCTCCGAAAGCAGTTAAATTCTTTCGGGAGAACAGGGGATATGATGCGATGTCGCTGCAACGGTGGCATCGTGTTTTTTTGTCTTCACCGTCAACGCTACGGGAGGAAAAAACGGTCCGTTTAAAGAAATAAGCAATAGCCGTGTCAGGGCAAAGGAGAGAGATAACATGAAGGTAATCTTGATCGAAGATGTTGATCGTTTGGGAAGAAAGGGAGATGTAAAAAATGTTGCCGATGGTTACGCCCGCAACTTTCTTCTTCCCCGCAAATTGGCGCATGAGGCTACCCCGGCCCGATTGAAAGAAGCTGAAAAATGGCAGGAACAACGAAGGCAAAAAGATGCCAGGGAAGAGAAGATTGCTCGGGAAATGGCCGAAAGCCTTGATAACAAAGAAATCATTTTCAAACGGCCGGCAGGGAAAGAAGGAAAACTTTTTGGTTCCGTGACTGCGAGCGACATAGCTTCACTGCTTGAGGAAGAAGGATTCAAAACTGACAAGCGCAATATCGAAATAGAGGAGCCCCTGAAAAGAATCGGTACCCATGACGTTACTCTGAAGCTGAGGGCAGGTGTATTTTCAACCATAAGAGTGACGATAGAACAGGAAAATGGCGCGGAAAACAAAGAAGAACCGGCCGGGGAAGAGAAGGTTGATAGTGAGGACCCCCCGGAGATGTAAGAGAGAGGAAGAATGAATTTGATCGAGGAAAGAATTCCTCCCCAGAACATAGAAGCCGAACAATCTGTTCTGGGAGCGATGTTTTTGAACAAAGAAGCTGCCTATACAGCCTTGAGTATGCTGGAGGAAAGTGATTTTTATCGCAATGACCACCGTAAAATATTTTCTTCCATCAAGAACATGGTCAACAACGGTGATCCGGTCGATGTCATCACCCTTTCCGAAGAACTTGAAAGCAGGGGCATACTTTCGGATGTCGGCGGCAGTACATATCTGACCACGCTGGCCAACATCGTTCCCACGGCAGCCAACGTTCAATATTACGCACAGATAATCAGCGAAAAATCGGTTCTGAGGAGATTGATCAGCGTTGCTACCGAAATTGTCAGGCAGGGCTATGAACCACCGGAAGATGTAAAGGGGTTTCTGGACAAGGCCGAACAACTGATCTTCGATGTGGCCGGAAACACTTCCAGGCAGGGCTTTGTTCATCTGAAAGAGATTTTAAGCGAGACGTTTGACCGCATCGAGACATTGAGTGAAAAGAAAACGGGGGTAACCGGCGTTTCCACCGGTTTTTTTGAGTTTGACAGGCTCACGGCGGGGCTGCAGGATTCCGAATTGATAATTATTGCTGCCCGGCCGTCAATGGGCAAAACAACCCTCGCTTTGAATATCGCCCAACATATTGCCGTGAATGAAAAGCAACCGGTAGCTTTTTTCAGCCTGGAGATGTCCAAGGATTCGCTGGCGCAACGACTCCTGTGCGCACAGGGCAATATTGATTCACAGAGAATGAGGAGTGGATTTCTCAAAAAAGAAGACTGGCCCAAAATTGCGGGTGCTTTGAGTTCCCTGAGCGAGGCTGACCTGTATATCGATGACTCTCCCCAGCTGTCGGTAATGGATATTCGTGCAAAAACGCGGCGCCTCAAAGCTGAAAAAGGACTGAAAGCTGTTTTCATCGACTACCTGCAGCTGATGCACAGCCAGGGAAGAAGTGAATCCAGACAGCAGGAATTGTCCGATATATCGCGTTCGCTCAAAGCCATGGCCAAAGAGCTGGAAACACCTGTTATCGCCTTGTCCCAGTTGAGCAGGGCCGTGGAGAAGAGAGTGGATCGGCGTCCCATTCTAAGTGATCTGATGGAATCAGGAGGCATAGAGGCCAATGCCGACCTGGTTGCTTTTATCTACCGGGAAGATTATTATGTCAGGGATGCCGAGAAAAAGAACATTGCCGAAATAATAATAGCCAAGCAACGTAACGGCCCCGTTGGCAAGTTCGACCTGTATTTTCTGGAGAACTTTATCAAGTTCGGCAATATGTCCCCCGAAAAATGATTGACCCCTTGCTGCATGGATGGAAAATCCAGATTATATCATGTTCAACAGGAATTAAATGAAATGTATCAGTGAAAATGGGGAAGGTGATCACCCTTTGCGCGCAGAAGGCGGAAAATATGACGTGATCATTGTCGGTGCTGGCCCTTCGGGTGTTTTTGCCGCATCCGAGCTTTGCAAGCATGACGGAGCTCGCGTCATGATCATAGAAAAAGGGCCCGATATTACACGCAGAAGATGCCCGGCCAAAAGCGGCGGAGATTGTTTGCGCTGCGATCCCTGCTATCTGGTCAATGGATTTGGCGGTGCCGGTGCCTTCAGCGACGGGAAGCTAACACTGTCCCCTGAATTCGGGGGATCCCTGGCCGAATACACAGGCCTGCCTCTATTGAGGGAACTCATCGACTACATTGAAAGCATGTATCTCTCCTGGGGCGAGGAAACAGTGCTCTACGGAACCGATCTGGCTGCGATCGAAGAGCTTCAACGCGGGGCGGCAGCTGTGGGCCTGAAGCTGATTCCGGCCAGAATACGCCACCTGGGAACGGAAAATTGTTTCAAGATCCTGACCAGAATGTATCATCAACTCCGTCAAAAAGTGGAGATCCGCACCCGCGAGGAAGTGACAGAGATTTTGACGGAAAACGGTGCGGTGACCGGAGTAAAAACGGGTGAAGGTGTCTGCTACAAAGCAGACTATATCATCTGTGGGCCGGGACGGACAGGTTCGGAATGGTTTTCCGAAGAAATTCGCAGGATGGGTCTTGAAGGAACCAACAATCCCGTGGATATCGGGGTAAGGGTGGAGGTTCCTTCCGATGTGATGGAACACATAACCTCCAAAATTTATGAATCCAAACTTGTTTATTTTTCACCCTCATCTGATGATAGAGTGCGAACGTTCTGCATGAATCCATACGGAGAAGTGGTAACCGAAAACAACAACGGCATCCTTACCGTGAACGGGCATAGCTATGCTGCGGCAAGAACGAAAAACACCAACTTTGCCTTGCTGGTGAGCAAGATGTTTACGGAACCCTTCAATGAACCGCTCCGTTACGGGAAAAATATCGCCAGCCTGGCCAACATGCTCGGCGATGGCGTCATCATTCAGAGACTTGGAGACCTCCTGGCGGGGCGGCGATCGACCGTCGAGAGAATCGAACGGGGTTTGGTCAACCCCACTCTTGATCGGGCTACCCCCGGTGACCTGAGCCTGGTCCTCCCTTACAGGCTTCTTCTTTCCATCCTGGAGATGTTGAAGGCACTGGACAGGATTGCGCCGGGAGTCAACTCTTCCGACACCTTGCTTTACGGCGTGGAGGTAAAATTCTATTCATTCAGATTGGATCTGAACCCCCAACTGGAGACAGGGATAAAAAACCTCTTTGCTGTCGGCGATGGTGCCGGAGTGACCCGGGGATTGATACAGGCTTCGGCATCGGGCGTTGTTGCCGCCCGGGAAATAGAAAGAAGAATTTTGAAGGCCTCCTGAGAAGCTTGCCCGAACACCCCCCCATAAATTTCAAGCAATCGGCAATTTAATGCAATTTATTTTTTTTCAAGCAGGAGATTCCCAATTCATGAAGAATTATTAATCAATTACGGGCAGTTTTTTAAGAAAAGTTAACAATTGTTATATACGCTGTACGGGAGGCTTGTTCATGAAAAGCTTTGATCTTGTCTATCATTTTCATAAAAAATGCAAGGATGCGGCGCAGACTGTTGAAACGAAAACGGAGCAATGCCGCAACAAGTTAAAAAAATATGGTGATTTTATAAAAAGGGTCAGGATTGCGCCTGCTACATATCTCATCACTTCATTTCTTCTGATCACACTTGTTCTGGGGCTGAACAATTATTTCAACAGTTTTTTTCATGTGGTTTATTTTGAAAAAGAAAATATCGGACTGACAAAGGATATTGCCGCGGTTGAGAATCTGGTCGCCGGGATGCTGGAAGAAAAAAATGAACGGTACGATTTTGAAGTATTTCCCGGGGAAGAGATCACCTTTTCAGAACTTGAACTGCACTGGCTGGGAAGGGAGAACCTCAAGGAAATCGAAAAATACATTGATGAACAACTTACTTTTTATGCCGAGGGGTACATGGTGTATGTGGATGGCAAACCGACCATATGCCTGGAAAGCAAGGAAAGATTTGATGAGATCTTTGAAGCCCTCAAACATAGATACGTTCCCGAACACCCTCACGTCAGAATTCTCGAGGTTGCCACGGCAGAAAAGATCAACGGTGAACAGATAAAGGTGGCACCCGATGAGGTCATGGACATTGTTGAAGCATTCCGGATTCTACACCCGGAAACGGCAGAGCCAAGGGTATATCTGGCATCCAGGGGGGAGTCACTGCATGCGATAGCGGAGATGCACAATATGGGAGTGGAAGCCCTGGAGGAGAGAAACCCGGGACTTGACGATGTGCAGCTGGAGGAAGGCCAGGAGATATACATGCCTCCCAAGCCGGTAATTACCATTGTTTCTGTCGAGGAGCTGACTGTTCAAGAAAGCATTCCCTACGAGACGGAGTATGTGAACAATGCACAGTTGGAAATAGGTCAATCCAGGGTTAAGTCCGCCGGCAAGGACGGAATCCTGGAAACGATTTATCATGTCACCAGGGAAAATGGGAAAGAGATGGAGCGGCAGAAAAATAGGGAAAAAGTGGTACAGGAACCGAGGAGTGAAATTGTCGAGCGGGGAACCAGGTTGAAGGAAGCGGCGAAAGGAGATTTCCAGCCGACCGGGCAACTCATCTGGCCGGTTCCAAGATCTTACGACGGCGGCGGCAGGATAACCAATTCCTATTCGGCAGGGCACCGGGGTATTGACATTTATGCCAGCACCCTGAAAAAGACACCGATCGTGGCTGCAGATTCCGGGACTGTTGTTGCGGCGCAGTATTACAAGGCTTACGGGAATATCGTTGTTATCAACCACGGGAAACTCTATACTCTTTATGGCCATCTGAGCCAGACCCTGGTTGTGCCGGGACAGTCGGTGAGCAGGGGAGGCACGATCGGGTACATGGGGAACACGGGGCAGACCTCTGGCCGTACGGGTATCCACCTTCATTTCGAGGTAAGGACGGCCAACGGGGGTAACTGGAATCAGTGCACGCGGGTCAACCCCCTGAATTATGTTAACCGGTGATCCTTGAATACCAGTATTTATTCCAGATTTGCAGGCCGGGGGAAGAGACACCCCGGCTTTTTGATTGGCATGAAACGGCATTCTGTTGACCTGCCCCGGGAGAAGGAAAAGAATATGGTAAAGGCGAATAAACTGAAGGGAGAAGGCAATCAGCGGGAGGGTCATGATGACTTACAGGATATTGGTGGTTGATGATGAACAATCCATTGCCGAGATATTGAAATATAGCCTGGAGAAAGAAGGGTACAAGGTTTTTCTTTCATTCGATGGGGAAGATGCCCTCAAAAAAATTGCAGAACTGGATCCCGATCTCGTCCTTCTGGACATCATGCTTCCCTTGCGGGATGGGTTCCAGGTATGCCAGGAAGTCCGGGCATCCCGCAGCAGGCTCCCTATAATTATGTTGACCGCAAAGGAAGCTGAAATTGACAAGGTCGTCGGCCTGGAGATCGGGGCTGATGATTACATAACCAAGCCCTTCAGCATGAGGGAGGTCATGGCCAGGGTAAAGGCAGTGCTGAGAAGAAGTGCTTTCAGCCAGCGCCGGAGGGGGGCCCGGTTGAGAGCCGGGGGCCTGGAAGTTGATTTCAATACCATGGAAGTGATCAAGGATGGCGAGGCCGTTGAGCTTTCGTTTCGCGAATTCACCCTGCTTGCTTTTCTGATGCAACAACCCAATCATATCTTTACACGCAAAAAACTGTTGAATGAGGTGTGGGGATACGATTACATCGGGGAAGAAAGGACTGTGGACGTGATGATAAGGCGCTTGCGGGAGAAAATCGAAAAAAACCCCGCGGAACCATCATATATCTGTACAAAAAGGGGAGTAGGATATTACTTCCGGAGGGGAAGCAGTGTTTAAAGGACTACAATGGAAAATTGTACTGGTATATTCCCTGCTTGTTCTTTTCGCTCTCCAGCTGATCAGCGTGTATCTGGTGCAATCACTCGAAAACTATTATTTGCGCAATTTCAAGGAGGGGTTGGAAACACAGGCCAAACTGCTGGCGACCTTCCTGACTCCGCGCATTTCGGAAGAAGGGGGCAACGATTTTGTAGCTGATATTGTCGAAGGATTCAAGGGAACGGGAGATCTGGACATCATTGTTCTGGATCGTTATGCACGGGTTACCGGAACATCGGGTCACCCGGAAACGGTGGGAGGACGGATAATCCAGGCCGAGATTACCAAGGCCCTGGCCGGCAACCCCGATGAAGCTATCCGTATCAGCGCGGAGAACAAAAATCGTTATTATTACCTTGCCTACCCGATCAAACACGATGGAACGGTGGTCGGGGTTATTTATCTGAGCAGTTCATTGAAAAAAATCGATCAGACCTTGAGGGAGATCAAGAGGATGTTGATCTCCGGCTCGATCCTGGTATTGATAATCAGCCTTGCTATCGGCATGGCGCTGACTCGCACAATCATCCACCCCATAAAAGAAGTAACTTTCAAAGCAGAGCAGATGTCACGCGGTGATTTTTCGCAACGGGTGGAAGCATATTCCGATGACGAGATCGGTCAGCTGGCCAACATGTACAATTTTCTTGCTTCCCGTCTGGACAGCACCCTTGAGGAGATCTCTGCCGAAAAGAGCAAGGTTGAGGCCATTCTCAATTACATGCGCGACGGGATCGTGGCCATGGACAACTCCGAGAGACTGATCCATATCAATCCCGCGGCAGAAAGTTTGTTGAATACTATCGGCAGCGAGGAAGCCTGGCCGGGAAGGCGCCCTTCTTTTCTTCTGGACACCTTGATCGGCCCGGGGATGCTTCAAAGTTATTATGATGATAAACAGCCCATGGTTTTTGAGAGGACCTGGGACCATCCCCAACGCATATTCCGGCTCAGCATTGCCCCCTTCCAGGAGGAAGAAAGGTCGGCGGGCACGTTGATCGTGCTGCAGGATATAACCAGGGAAAGTGAAATCGGACGGCGTCAGCAGGAATTTGTAGCCAATGTTTCTCATGAATTGAAAACGCCCTTGACTTCGATGAAGAGCTATGTCGAGACCTTGCTGGAAGAACGATTGCAGGACAAGGAAGTGGCCTACAAATTTATACAGGTAATCAACAAGGAGACAGAGCGCATGGTCAAGCTGGTCCAGGATCTGCTGACCCTGTCAAAACTGGATGCCCGGCTGGAAGATGCCTATCGCGTGGCGGTCAATCTTCGGGATCTGTTTGTGGAGATTGTTGTCGAGATGGAATTGCAATGGGGGCGGGGAAATATCCCTTCCATGCACATGAAGTTTCAGGAAAATATGCCTGCGGTATTTGTTGACCGCAATCAGATCAGCCAGGTCTTTGTCAACCTGCTGAACAACGCCATCCAGTATACTCCTCCGGGGGGGCGGATCGATATCCGGGCAGAGGAAAAAGAAGGCCGGGTACATGTCTGTATCGAAGACACGGGGATCGGGATACCCCGGGAAGAACTGGACCATGTTTTCGAAAGATTTTACAGGGTTGACAAGACACGCTCCCGGGAGTATGGCGGCACGGGGCTGGGCCTGTCTATTTCCCGGCTGGTCGTGGAGGCCCATGGGGGCAAGATATGGATCGATAGCGAGCCTGGAAGGGGAACGGCAGTCTGGTTTACCCTTCCATCAGCCAATGGGAACGGAGAAAAAGATGAACGGCGATAGCGGTAAAACTGTAACTCTGATCATTCTGGTCATCACCAGTCTTCTCTTGACGGCTTTCCTCTGGTATGGGCCCTCTCCCCGCCATGAAGAAGCTGACCTTATCGTTGAAGCTCCGTTTTTCCTGGAAGAACCCCGCGATGAAATCCAAGCCGTTTTCCCCGCCAGAATAGCGTTGCCTCTTTCTACTGGCCAATATCTGGTCTGCCGCAGGGGTGACGATAAAGCCAGGGAATTATGGGAGCAGATACTATTCTACCTGCAAGGATGCAATTTCACCGAGGAAAGAGAAGTGCTTCAGAAGGAGGATTCCCTGGCAACAATCTATTTTGAACCACCCTTTCCCTGGGCTGCAATTGCAGCCACAACGGAGCAGAAAGACTTGATCGTGGAGAAGATGCAGTTTTTTGTCGACAGCGGCAAGTTGTACCTGTTTTTGCAGGGACCACATGGGGAACTGACCCTGAAAATGACCGAGGACATTTTCCTCCCGGGATTGAAAGATCTGAAAACCGCCATGGCCGCTGAAGGCGGTCCAAGGTACAATCTGCTCGCCGATGCCCGATTTGCAGACCGGGAATTTTCGGATGAACTTCAAATCCAGGGCGAAATTTATTTTTCCGCGGAAGATTTTTTCCTGCATGAATATATTGTCCTGACACGGGAGCCGGTAAAAACCGATGCAATGCTGAAAGCGGTTTTTGTAAACGACAAGCTTGCCCGTAAAATAGAGGAAGAGGACGGGACCCTGATTTTTACCGATGGAGAGAAAGGCCTGCGCATATCCGACTATATTGAATACACGGCACCCCGCCTGGAAAAGGGGGTGGCAACGCTTTCCTATACCCGTGCCATCCAGAAGGCCAATGAATATCTGTGTTATTATGGAGGTTGGCCTGAATATCTGTATCTGGTCCACATGTCTGCCGCCCGGCAAGGTGAGAGCACCTATTGCGCGGGATGGGCGCTACATGTGGACGGCATGCCCGTCCTGGAGGAACCGGGGCGGACAGAAATTACTTTCAATGACCGGGGGTTGTATCATTACAAGCGATCTCTGTACCGAACTTCCGATTTTTCAGGCCGGAGAGTGGTGGCGGCCCCGGCTCTTCAGGCGATAACCAAAGCCATCGAATACTGCAGGAATGCGGCAGATATGGATATTGCGGCGGATTTGAAATTGAAAGATGTTTATCCGGCTTACAGGCCATCCGGTGTTTTGGACGAAAGTGATATCAAGGCTTATCCGGTCTGGGTGGTGCGGATCAACAATCTGGATATCTATCTGGATCTGGTCGATTTATCTCTTTCGGGATGGAGCGAACACGATGAATATCTCTAGAGCAAAAACAGTTTTGATTGTCGTATTCCTGGGTCTGAATTTGTTTCTTGCTTACCATTTGTTTTTACCGGAATGGGGCGGTGCCGGGAGTGCTTTCACGCGTGAAGAGCTGCAAAAATTGGAGCAGAAACTTGCGGAGAACAATTATGAAATATCCACGTCGATCCCCAGAAAGAAGATGAGCAGTTCATTTTTAACCGTGAGGCCGTTGAAAACCGACGCCGAAAAAATAGCAAAACAGTTCTTTATAACAGGAAAAGCAAATAGAATTATTGCAGATGACAAGAATATCTTTGAGAGCGATGACGGGGTTCTTGAAATTTTCAGCAACGGGTTTTACCGTTACTTGTTAAAGAAAGATAATACAATGGAAAATAATTTAACGGGGAAAATCACTTCCGCGGAAGCTGTTGAAATCGTGGAAAACTTCATGGTGCAGAAAGGAATAGAATTCAAGGAATTGAAACCCGATGCTGTGCGAGGAGACCCGTCTCAAAGCTGCAAGATGTCCTATTATCAGCTTTATTCACGGGTACCGTTGTTTTCCGGTCATCTTGGCATCACGATGGAAAAAGGCGTTGTCAAAGAGGTAAAAAACTGCTTGCTGGAGATCGTGGGTCAGGAAAAAAGACGTGAAATGGAGGTATTACCCGTTACCATGGCTATAATGAGGTTGATAGAGGAAATCGGGCCTGCGTATCGAAAAAGAAATATTACAGATGTTGGCCTGGGGTTTTACAGCCAGGAATATGATGCCGAGCAATGGGAAGTTCCTCCTGTCTGGAGAATCGTGATTGACGGGACGGATATCTATTATGTCAATGCATTTACCGGTTTTATTGAGCCTGATGGATTCGCGGATCAGATTACATAGCATATCTTCCAGGAGGAAAAACATAGATGGAAAAACTGATCATACCCGGTAACCAGACAGTGAAAGGAAAAATAAAGGTAAGCGGCGCAAAAAATGCTGCAGTTGCCGTCTTGCCTGCCACCATTATCGCCGGAGCAAAGGTGCATGTTGAAAACATACCGGAAATCGATGACGTTTCCACGTTACTGCAGATACTGGAAAGCATGGGGTTGTTCATCCGGCGCCGGGGGCGCAATGCTTTGGAAATTGACTCCTCCAGAATGTGGGCTGACGCAACCCCGCCCTACGATCTGGTCAAAAAACTACGAGCCTCGTCGTATTTCATGGGAAGCCTTCTGGCTCGTTTCAAACGTGCCGATGTGCCGGCGCCCGGTGGGTGTGAACTGGGGCCAAGGCCTATCGATCAACATCTGAAAGGTTTTGCTGCCCTGGGGGCAGATGTCTCCGTCGAACATGGGATCGTAAAGTTGCGGGCGGACAAACTTCGCGGCGCCAAGATTTATCTTGACGTCGTCAGCGTGGGAGCGACCATAAATATCATGTTGGCTGCTGTCGGCGCGGAGGGAAGGACTGTCATCGAAAACGTAGCCAAGGAACCGGAAATAGTTGATCTGGCCAACTTTTTGAATGCCATTGGGGCTTCTGTCCGCGGCGCGGGTACCGATATAATTCGCATTGATGGTGTGAAAGATTTTTATTCCGCTTCTCACAATATTATCCCCGACCGCATCGAGGCCGGGACCCTGCTGATGGCGGCAGCCGCCACCGGTGGAGACTTGCTGCTTCAGGATGTTATACCTACTCACCTGGAAGCGCCTATTGCCAAGCTGAAAGAGATGGGCTACAGGGTGATCACCACCCTGGACACAGTCGAGATCAAAGGATCCAATGCGCTGACGCCGGTTGATATAAAAACATTTCCCTATCCGGGCTTTCCTACCGACCTGCAACCGCTGGGCATGGTCGTGCTTACCAGGGTTCCCGGGACCAGCATCATAACCGAAAACGTATTTGAAAATCGGTTCAGGCATGTAGATGAACTGAAAAGGATGGGAGCACGTATCAAGCTGGAAGGGAGAACGGCGGTGGTTGAAGGCGGGGGTAGGCTTACCGGCGCTCCGATCAAAGCTACCGATCTCAGGGCCGGTGCAGCACTGATCGTTGCGGGGCTGATTGCCAAAGGGGAGACGATCCTGAGCGGGGTGGAACATATTTACAGGGGTTACGAGGATATCGAGGAAAAATATGCGGGTATAGGAATCGAGATATACAGGCGCCATGGCAACAATCGTAACAAACAGGCAAAAAAGATTTAGTCCATGCAGATCTGGTTGGTTCGACATGCTTCCACATCTGCCCAGGAAGAAGGCCGCCTGCAGGGGCAGCTGGATTTTCCTTTAAGCGCCAGGGGGAAAGAAGAAGCGGCGAAACTTGCGGCACGGCTGAAAAATGAGGTAGAGTTCAGCCGGATATTCAGCAGTAACCTGAAAAGGGCCAGGGATACGGCAGTATTGATAGCCCGGGAGGGCAAGAAAGAACTTGAAATAAATTATCTGCCTCTGCTCAGGGAATATGGTTGGGGGGTTTTTGAAGGGTTGACCTGGGAAGAGGTTGCTTTTATCTATCCCGAACAATATCGTAAAATAAAAAGGAACTACTGGCGTACATACATTCCCGGAAGGGAAAGCCGCCGAGGTTTTATCTCCCGTGTAAGAGCGCTGGGGCGGCGCGTTGAATATTTCCCCCGCGCGGAAAAGGCAATATTGCTTGTAACCCATGCGCGCCTGATCAATGCGTTTATCACCCACATGATCGGAGGGGATTTGAATCAAAAATGGCTTTATTCTCCACAACCGGCCTCGATATCTGTTCTTGAACGAAAACCTGCCACCAAAGATTTCGACCTGATCAATTTTAACGATTGCCATCATTTGAATTCATAAAAAATTATTTTGTGGTTAGCGTACAGAATTAGCAAGGAATGCGGGGGGAAAAAAGTGTATCCATCAGACAATCAGTTCAATGCCAGGGATTATCCGGAAAAAAGGAAGAGGCTGCCTTCACTTCTGGCGGTCCTGATAATGGCCGCTATCGGGGCGTTTCTGGGCTGTTTGCTTTATGCGGCCATCTTCGATGAAGTCCGGGAACCTCCGGAAAAACAACAAGTTCCGGAAAGAATATGGCATGACTATCAGCATACGGAAGTCGTCGGAGCAGTGGAGAAGGCAGCCCCGGCAGTGGTGGGCATCAGCAATTCGGTCACCGTCACCCGGCCGGGGGCGAGGATGTTGATCGAACAGGCATCGGGCTCGGGTGTGGTTATAGATGGGGAGGGCCACATCGTCACCAACCAACATGTCATCAATGGCGCGGAAAAGATCGAAGTGGTATTTTGCGACGGACGGACCATCGAGGCCAGGCTGGTCGGGGAGGACGTCTTGACCGATCTTGCCGTGGTCAAAATCAACCCGGGCAGGGACGGGGTCAAGTATGCGGTTCTCTCCGATTCCGACAATGTCCACATCGGAGAGACAGCGATTGCTATCGGCAATCCTCTGGGGCTGGTATTTCAACAGACGGTAACTGCCGGGGTTGTCAGCGCTGTGGGAAGGCAGGTTCCCGTTCCGCAGAGCCACTACCGGTATACCTATATCCAGACAGATGCTGCCATCAATGAAGGCAACAGCGGTGGGGCGCTGATAAATCTCGCCGGGGACATTATCGGTATAAATTCGGCCAAGATCAAGGATACAGGGGTTGAAGGAATGGGTTTTGCCATACCGAGCAATACCGTGGCCAGGGTTGTCGAAGACATCATCAAACATGGCAAGGTCAGGAGGCCCTATATCGGTGTCTATATCCAGGATCTTGCCGAGGCGACGGGAAACAGCGGTGATCGCGGCGTCTACATTCAGGAAGTGAGTGGCGGAGGCGCTGCCGAGAAAGCGGGGGTACTGGCAGGTGATGTTATTGTTGCTGTTGACGGCCGACAGATAAATGTCACGGCCCAGCTGTTTGACCAGCTTCTGAACTATGAACCGGGCGAGGAACTAACCATAAAAATACGGAGGAACGGCGGAGAGAAGAACCTGACCATCGAGCTCATGGAAACGCCGGAGCAATACTGAGCGGGAAGGAATGGTTGAAAATAGAAAGGATCTTGATCTTTGATGAACCCGGAACGTGTCATAATGATCTTTATCGACGGGATCGGACTTGGGAAACAGGATGTCCATGACAACCCGTTCTGTTTCACAGATACACCGCGTCTGTCCCGGGTTCTGGGAGGCAATTCCCTTTGCCGCGGGGCGGAGGGCTTCTACAGCCCCGGTCTGGGGCTTTTTGGCCTCGATGCCACCCTGGGAGTCGAGGGTACCCCGCAGAGTGCCACCGGGCAGACTACGCTTTTTACCGGAGAGAATGCGGCGGCACTGGTGGGGAGGCATGTCAATCGTTACCCCGGCGAGAAACTCAAAAGCTTGTTGCGTGAAAAGGGTATTTTGTCCCAACTTGTTGCTGCCGGGCTGAAACCGACATTTGCCAACGCTTATCGTCCCGAATTTTTTGATGATCTAAAAAAAGGCCTTGTGCATTCATATTCGTGTTCCACATGGCTTACCTACTATGCGGGGCTGCCCTTCAGAACTCTGGTACAGCTGGAACATGGGCAGGCCCTGTACATGGATATAACCCACCATTATTTGAACAGAATGGGGTATCCAGTCGAAATTGTTGAACCGGAAGAAGCAGCGCGGCGGCTACTTGCATTGAGCGATGAGCACGATTTTACCCTCTTTGAATATTTTCTGAGCGATGTTGCCGGCCATCTGGCGGAGAGACGAAAAGCAAGGGAAATCGTGACCCTTCTGGATAGGTTCTTGGGATACATTCTGGAGCATCCCGGCGGGGAAAAAACAATGCTCATCATTACCAGCGACCATGGCAATCTGGAAGACCTCGGCCATAGGGGGCATACGCTCAATGATGTTCCGGCCCTGATCAAAGGGCCTTCTGAATTCATCCGGAAGGCAGGAGATATGGAAAATATCGGCGATGTCGTGGGTCTGGTCAAAAACTTTTTGGATTTGCATGAATGATCATCGATGAAACAGCATCCATGAGCAGAAACACGAACAACGGGAAAACAGCGAGTGATCGATTGAGCAAAGGGAAAAAGGGAAAAGAGAACAGTAAAATAATTGTCGATGCCGATGCCTGTCCCGGAAACGTGTTGCAGATCTGTTACCGGCTGGGGGAGAAATTTTCCCGTCCGGTATGGACAGTGGCCAGTTTCAACCATTGCGTGGGGGCTGATAACCATATCGTGGTAGGGAATGACCCCGAGGAAGCCGATTTGAAGATAATCAATTTTTGTCAACGGGGAGATGTGGTCATCACGCAGGATGGGGGGCTTGCGGCGATGGTTGTGGGGAAGGGTGCTCACTGCCTTGGCCCTTCCGGCCATCGTTTTCGGCCTGATGCGATAACCAATCTTCTGGAAATACGCGCGGCCAAAGGCCGTTACCGACGAGCCGGCGGAAGGACCGGAGGCCCCTGCAGAAGAACAGCGGAGGATGATCGTAGATTTGCCCGGTCACTGGAACAGGTGTTGAGAGGAAAAGAATAGGTGAAGACCCGGTGCAGGCAAAAAAAGGTAATGGAATGCATGGTTTCATTCTGGAAATAAAAAGGATGTTACCATAATATTGTTGAATATTATACAATAAACATGAAATCAAGAGGCATCTTCAAAATCAATGATCGCTTTGAAAGAACTGGAACAAATAATAAAACAATCTGTACGCACGTTGGTAAGGGCCCGGGAAAATATCAGCGAACTCGGTAACAGTATCCGCTTCGAGAAAAAAACCGCCGCCAGGGAACTGCAATTCCTGGGCAGGCAGGGCCAGGAGACGGTGGAACAGATAAATCAGTTGCAAATAAAAGAAAAACAGGTCATGCTCAATCTGATGGAGATCAGCAAGAACTACCACAGTTTCGGCGAAGAAAGCCTGAGGGAAGCATATGAAAACAGCAAGGAACTTCAAATTGCATTGGGGCTTGCCCGGGAGAGGGAAGTGCAGCTGAAGGAAAGAAAAAAACAGTTGGAGGATCATCTCCGGAACCTGGACGAGGCAGTCGATAATGCCGAGCAGGTATTTGCACGGATGGGGGTAGCTCTCGATTATATCAAGGGGAATTTCAATGACCTTGGCCTGAAAACCGAGGAAATGCAGCAGAAACAGGGGGTAGGGTTCAAGATCATTCTGGCGCAGGAAGAAGAAAGAAAAAGAGTGGCCCGCGAGATTCATGATGGGCCGGCTCAATCCATGGCCAACCTGGTTTTGCGCACGGAAATCTGCGAAAGGATACTGGACACCAAACCACAGGAGGTCAGGGAGGAACTGGCCGATCTCAAAATAATGGTTCGTAACAGTTTGCAGGAGTTGCGCAAGATCATCTTCGATTTGAGGCCCATGGCCATCGATGACCTGGGACTTGTTGCCACGCTGAAACGGTACATCGAGGAATACCGTGAAAGATATCCTTTGAATATCGATCTGGTCATTTCCGGAGGGCCCATCGTAAGGAAGAAGGATCTGGAAATTGCGATTTTTCGCATCATTCAGGAGGCTTTGAACAATGTTTTGAAACATGCTCATGCCAGCGATGCCCTGGTTAAAATTGATGTTGACGACGAACTGATTTCGGTCATAATCCGCGATAATGGATGCGGCTTCAAGACAGGGGAAAAAAGCCCCGAAGGCTCATTCGGGTTGTTGGGCATGAGGGAGCGGGTTGAACTTATCGAGGGCAGCCTCGAAATAAACAGTGCCCCCGGCAAGGGGACGGAAATTATTGTCAAGGTGCCGATTGACAGGAATCATGAAAATAAATTGGATGGTGGTTTCCGATGAAAAGTATACGCATACTGATTGCAGATGATCATGCCCTGATAAGGGATGGGCTCAAAAAGATATTGAATATAGAGGCCGGACTGGAAATTGCCGTTGTCGGTGAGGCTGCCAACGGGGAAGAGGCGGTAATATCCGCCCAGAAACTGAACCCCGATATCATACTCATGGATATCAACATGCCTGGTTTGAACGGTATCGAAGCGACCAGGATAATCAAAAAAAACAACCCCGAGATTGCCATCATTGTATTGACGATCCACGATGCCCGGGAATATATCTACGAACTCATGGAATACGGGGCCTCGGCGTACATACTGAAAGACACCACCGCGGAAGAACTTCTGAACGTAATCAAAATAGTGGCTTCCGGGGATACATATATAGATCCCCGCATGACCGGCAAGTTGATCGGGGCATGGCGGCACATGTCCGAAGGATTCAACGCCAAGGACAAGCTCACGGAGAGAGAGCTGGAAATCCTTGCCGAGGTGGCAGTGGGATTGAACAACAGGAGCATTGCCGAAAAACTGTTCCTGAGCGAGAAGACCGTGAAGAATCATATCACCAGTATTTTGCGTAAATTGAAAGTCAATGACCGCACCCAGGCTGCCATCTATGCCATCAAACACAATCTTGTCGACATATAAAAATGCCTGTTCCCTCGGATAGGGGGTATCTTGCCCCGGCCGCACCGGAAACATGGCCCGGAAACCCTGTTTGCTGTTTGACCACGATAAAATGATAGCATTGCCTGTCATCTCCATCATCATGAAAGCGAGCCCAGAATGGCATGCTTGTATCAACTTGCTTCAACCGATAAAGTCTGCATAGCAATCCATAGAAAAAACAGGACTAAAGTCTCAATATAAACAGGTAATGGGTATTATTCCATGCATTGCCTATGATAACATGGCATGCTATGCTGAAAGTGGAAAGAAAGAACGGAGAGAGGTGATTGATCATGTTAACATTTTTGAAGAATCTGTTCGAAGATGAGAGCGGCCAGGGCATGGTAGAATACGGGTTGATTCTGGCATTGGTAGCGGTGGTGGTTATTGTAGCCTTGACATTCATGGGGGATCAGATCAAGGACATCTTCCAGGGCATCGGGGAAAAACTGGGTGGTGTCGGCGGTGGGGAAGGTTAACGCGTGAGTCGGGCTCCGCCGATATGGCGGGGCCCCATTTGTTTTAAGGGGTGGGTGAGCATGAGCAAGGCCAGGCAGCACAACAATACCGGAGACAGGGGGCAGGCGCTGGTGGAATTGGCGCTTGTCTTGCCCGTATTTTTGTTGTTGTTATGGGGAGTGATCGAGTTTGGCCGATTTGGGCATGCTTACCTGACCGTTGCTCATGCGGCCAGGGAAGGTGCTCGCCTTGGTGCAGTTGGCTGTGATGATCAGGGGATCATGGACGAAATTGGCGATTGCACTATATCCCTGGAGCAAGATAAAACCACGGTGCGCATCAGTCCTTCCTGGAACGAACGGTATGCCGGGGAATCGATCGAGGTAGAAGTTGAATATTCACTTGTTCTGATGCTGCCAGTTCTGTCATCGGCGGTGCCCAATCCTTATCCGGTTAGCTACACGGCAATCATGAGGGTGGAGTGAAAGGAGGGGGAGGCCATGTTGAAACTCTTCCGTCACGGCTTGAAAGATGAACGGGGAGCCATCAACCTTGTTTCCGCGTTTGCACTGATAGTAATTCTGGGTTTTTCGGCACTGGTGGTTGATGTGGGTACATTTTATATTGCCGACATACGCCTCAGCAACGGGGTGGATGCGGCGGCATTGGCGGGAGCGCAGGATCTGGTTATCAGCGCTGCGGAAGCCAGAACCACGGCGATGGAATACGCTGCAAAAAACGGGCTGGACAGCGATAACATAGATATTTACATAAGCCCTGACCGGGCATCGATTACCGTCGAATCCCGGAAGGAAGCTCCCATTTTATTCGGGAAAATTCTTGTTGATGAAAAATCACTGCTTCTTCAAAAGAACGCCACGGCGATGGTGGGAAGTATCGGAGCGATGAGCGGGGTGGTCCCCCTTGGACTGGTAAATCGGGAACTGGTATTTGGGCAGAAGTATATCATCAAAAATGCATCATCGAACAATTATGATGTCGGCCTTGGTGCGGGAAATTTCGGTGCGCTGGCGCTTGGAGAGGGGAGAGGGGCCTCCAATTTCGAACGCCACCTGACGGAAGGGTATCCGGGGGTTATATCGGTGGGTGACATCCTTGATACAGAACCGGGCAATATGTCCAACCCTACCAAAAGAGCGATTGACAAGAGAATAGCCCGGGCACTGAGCACATCATATATCGATGTGCCAAGAGGCTGTCCGCGGGTGGTGATTGTTCCCATGCTGGAACCCTATGACAACAAGAGTGGAAGAAGAAAAGTGCAGGTGGTCGGGTTTTCCGCATTCTGGCTCGACGGGGTCACCGGCCAGGGCAATAACAGTTATATCAGAGGCTATTTCCTGGAGAGAGTGGAGAACGGGGAGATATCCCCGGAAGCAATTGATTACGGGGTCAAGGCCGTTAAATTGAAACATTGACCCTTCAACCGGGGGTGTTGGCGGTGAAATATAGAAAATACATCTATCTGGTTCTTGCTATTGTTGCTGCCGCGATCTCGGCCGGTGGTGTTTTTCTGTATCTTCTGGATCTGGAAGCCAGGACCAAACTGGACATGGAATATACGGATGTCCTGGTGGCCAGGACGACCATCCCGGCCAACGAAAAAATAGAAGGGGATATGCTTGAGGTAATCGAAATTCCCCTGGCTTATGCTCACAAAGAAGCCGGGCAGAGCAAAGAGGGATTTGTCGGTAGTATTGCCAGAACAACTATCTATGAAGGCGAGCAGGTGTTGCCCGGCAAGATCGTGGTTCCGGGGGACACGGCTGATGATTTTCTCTATACGCTGAAAACTGGAAAAAGGGCATTGGCCATTGCCGTCAGTGAGGTAAGCGGGGTGGGGGGCTTGCTGGCTCCTGGTAATCATGTTGATGTCATTGCCACCTGGGAGGTCACATCCGAGTATTATACCAAAATCATCATCCAGAACGTAAAGGTACTGGCCATCAACAGGAATTATGATCCATTGAAGTTCAAGGAGGTTACGGAGCAGGCCAATACGGTAACGCTTGAAGTGCTTCCGGAAGTTGCACCGCAGCTGGCTCTGGCGGCGCAAAGAGGCACCATTCACCTGATGCTTCGTCCTTCAGGTGACGACAGGATCATTCCGGCAACTCCGTGGCATTTTGGCAATTTCTAAATGATATGGCAAGGGGCAAGGGGAAATGGAGAAAATAAAATTGTTGATTGTGGACGATATTGACCAGACACGTACGGATTTGCAGCGCCTGCTTTATTTTGAGGAAGATCTGGAGGTGGTGGGGGAAGCTGCAAATGGCAAGGAAGCTATTGCCAAAGTGGCCGAGTTGCTACCCGATATCGTGTTGATGGATATCAACATGCCGATCATGGATGGGATCACGGCGACAGAGATCATATCGCGCAATTACCCCAACGTTGCGGTGGTCATCATTTCTATCCAGGGAGAACAGGAATATCTGAAGAAAGCCATGGTTGCCGGGGCGAGGGATTACCTGATCAAACCGATAAACAGTGAGGAAATATCCAACACCCTGCGCAAGGTTTACGATCTCGAGAAAGCGAGGGGGAAAAATATTGTCACGGCAGAAGGAACGGGGGAGCAGAAAACAGAGGAGCCGATCATCACCCTTTTTTCGGGTAAAGGCGGCACCGGAAAGAGCATCATCGCCGTCAACATGGCCGTGGGGCTGGCCCGGCAGAACAAGGAAGTTGTTCTTGTTGACCTTGATTTGCAGTTCGGTGATGTCTCCCTTCTTCTGAATTTATCGGACATAAAGTGCATCAGCGACCTCGCCGATGATCCCGAAGGGATTACCGAGCAAACCCTGCCCCGTTACCTGTTGCGCCACAATTCAGGTGTTCATGTTATCGGTGCCTGTTTTTCGCCTCAGGATGCAGAAAAAATTACGGAGAACCACCTCGAGGCGATCCTGGAGGTGCTGGAGAAAAAATTCGATTATATAATAATTGATACTCCCTGTTCTTTCGATGGCCTTACCCTTCTTGCCCTGGAAAGGGCCCATGTGATCATGATGCCGGTACTCAAAGATCTGGCGACGATAAAAAGCACCAAAACGGCGATGAACATCCTCGGTATCCTTGGTCATACGGACAAGATACGTCTCATTCTGAACATGGAAGGGACAACCCACGGTGTGGACAGGGGAGACGTGGAGAAAAGCCTGGGAATGAAACTTTACCATGTCATTCCCAGAAGCGATCGGCAAGTTGTATTATCAATCAACAAGGGGATTCCTTTTGTCCAGCAAAGGGCTCCAGCGGAAGCGGGGAGGAGCCTGCTGGAGCTCTGCGAGAAAATATCCCCCGCTGACAACGGACACCCGGAAGAGAAAGGGAAACCCGCTCCGAAGCCCGGGAAAAAAGGGCTGTTCCGGAAAATATGGGCAAGAAAGGGGACCATCTAAATGTCTCTCTTGCAGCGTTTGAAGAAAGCGGAACAGGAGATGCTGAAAGAAGAAGAAGTCAGCGACGGGCAAATCGGTGATGACGTTTTCATGCCCAAAAAAGGGACAGCGGGGAAAGAAGACCCGAACGTCAAGTTGAAGAATAACATCCATCGGCAGTTGGTCGCTATGCTTGGTCGGCATGGAAACAAGGGAAGTGCGGTGGTTGATGAGGAGCTGGTTCGCAAAATACCCGCCATTGTTGAAGGGATCATGGAAAAAGAAAATATCCAGATCTCGGTGGGCGATAAAAAGAGAATAATCAATGAGATTGTCAATGAGTCCATCGGGTTTGGGCCCATCCAGCCGCTGCTGAATGACCCGGAAATAACGGAAATCATGGTTAATGGCCCCCATCAGGTATATATCGAAAAAAAAGGGAAACTTGAAAAATGCGAAATAACGTTTCGTGATGATGATTACGTCATGCATGTTATCGAGAAAATTGTTACGCCCCTGGGTCGGCGTATTGATGAGGGGATGCCGATGGTCGACGCCCGCCTGCCGGATGGTTCACGGGTAAATTGTATTATCCCCCCTCTCTCCCTGACCGGCCCTACGATTACGATCCGAAAATTTTCAAGGGCGCCCTTCACCATGAAGGATTTGCAGGATAAAGGGACCCTCAGCAAAGAAATGAGCATTTTCCTCGAAGCCTCGGTTCTTTCCCGCCTGAACATTATCGTATCCGGGGGGACCGGTTCCGGGAAGACGACGACTTTGAACGTCCTTTCTTCTTTCATCCCTTCCTCGGAGAGGATCATTACCATCGAGGATGCGGCCGAGTTGCAATTGCAGCAGGAACACGTGATCAGGCTTGAATCCAGGCCGCCAAACATTGAAGGGAAAGGGATGATTACCATCCGGGATCTTGTCCGGAACTCATTGCGTATGCGCCCGGAAAGGATCGTGGTTGGCGAGGTGAGAAGCGGGGAGGCTCTCGATATGCTTCAGGCGATGAATACGGGGCACGACGGCTCCATTACTACCGGTCATGCCAATTCTCCGCGGGATATGCTTTCCCGGGTGGAAACCATGGTCCTGATGGCGGGGATGGATCTACCCGTAAGGGCGATCAGGGAGCAGATAGCATCGGCGATTGACCTTATCGTCCATCAGGCACGCATGAAAGACGGGAGCAGGAAAATTACCCATATTACCGAGGTTCAGGGGATGGAAGGGAATGTGATTTTACTCCAGGACCTGTTTGTTTACGATCAGAAAGGCATTGACGAGGCAGGCAGGGTGGTGGGCATGTTCAGGCCCACCGGTATCCGACCCGGATTCATGCAGAAGTTGGAGACACAGGGCATAAAAATTCCGTTGGAAGTATTTGCCCCCGAGATATGACGGCCAGATGGGGTGATTTGATGTTCGATAACATGCAAGGTGAAATGGGTGTTGTAATTATCGCCACGTTCATGTCCATCTTTTTCTTGCTGCTCTTCATGATGGGCTTTCGTTCCACGGAGTGGGAAAAGGTTTCCAGCCGTTTGAAGAAATATACATCCACGGAGCAGGGTACGCCGTCAAGGGGAAAAGGGAAACTGTTTCGCCGCAAACCAGACGATGTTGACGAAGTTTTGATGGGGGAAAAAGGTGAATGGAAGGCCAGGTTGAAGAATGAACTTTTCCGGGCGGATATAATTTTGCGGGCCGGGGAGTTCCTGTTGTTCTGTTTCCTTGGGGGAGGAGCACTGGGAGCGATCCTTTTTCTGTTGAGCAGCAAGGCTTTTATGTTTCTGGTTGGTTTGTTGGTCGGTGCGGGGGTCATTCCGATATTTTTGATCAAGAGAGCCCAGAACAGAAGGGTGGCCAACTTCAACCAGCAACTTCCCACCGCTCTTTCCACGATGGCCAACTCCCTGCGCGTGGGGTTCAGCCTGTTTCAGGCCATGAAAACACTTGGCGACGAGATGCCCCCGCCGATATCTACCGAGTTCAGGCGGACTTTGCAGGAAATCAATCTGGGGATGCAGACGGACAGGGCCCTTCAGAACATGTGTGACCGTATCAAAAGTGATGACCTGGAACTGGTGGTGATGGCGATAATTATCCAGAGGCAGGTGGGAGGCAACCTTTCTGAAGTTCTGGACAATATTGCCCAGACGATCATGGACAGGATCAAGGTAAAACGGGAGATAAAAACGCTTACTTCCCAGGGACGGATTTCCGGGATTATCATCGGGGTTCTGCCACTGTTGCTGGCCGTGATCCTGTATTCGATCAATCCCGTATACATGTCGGCCTTTTTTACCGATCCGGTGGGGTATATTTTGCTCGGCATGGGCCTTCTCTCCCAGCTAGTTGGCCTGATACTTATTCGCAGGATTGTCAATATCGATTGGTAGGGGGTATGGTCATGATACAAACATCCTGTATTTTTGCTGCCATGAGCATTTTCTTCGCCGTCTTGGCGGTGTCTGCTTTTTTGGAACGGGAAGAGGTGGATATTATCAGGAGGTTGAATGAAATCTCTTCTCGCGGCGAGGAAATAGTGATCGATATACGCGATGCAGAACTGCAAAAATCTTTCACGGAACGGGTTATCCGTCCCCTTCTGGGGAAAGCAACGAAAACATTCAACAAACTCCTGCCGACCTCGATTATCGAAGAACTGCAACCCAAACTCAATCAGGCGGGGAACCCGGGGGGGCTCGTGGCGGGGGAATACCTTACCATCAAGGTCCTATGCATTATCGTGGTCAGTCTGCTGGGCATCCCCCTGTTCAACAAACTAAGTTTCTATCAGATGGTAGCGGTTGTTGCCGGGGTGGTATTGGGACTATGGATTCTTCCCGACTATTATCTGATCAGATTGGCCAGAAACCGCGGCCTGGAGATCGAAAGGTCGATGCCGGATGTCCTTGATCTGTTGACGGTCAGTATCGAAGCCGGTTACGGTTGGGATGCGGCTCTCATGAAAGTGACGGAGAAGAGGAAGGGGGCCCTGGCCAGAGAGTTCCGGCAGGTGGCGCAGGAAGTGAAGATGGGCAAACCAAGGCGCAAGGCACTGCGTGACCTGGCCACGCGCGTCAACGTTGATTCCTTGACCACATTTACCACGGCCATCATCCAGGCCGATCAACTCGGCCTGCGCCTGGGGGATGTCCTGCGGACACAGTCAGAACTGATCCGTCACAAGCGCAGGCAAGAGATAGAAGAAGAGGCGATGAAGGCTCCCATCAAGATGCTTGTTCCGATGCTTATCTTTATCTTTCCAGTTATTTTTATCGTGCTTCTGGGGCCGGCTGTCGTTCAGATGTTGAAAGTATTGTAAAAAAGGGTGAAGAAATGTCACTTTTGTATCTCGAAAAGGATGGGAGACGCCTGGCAAACATTATCCCGGCGCGAACCTTTTTGCAACGCTTGCGGGGACTGATGTTTACAAAAAAAATGCCTGCGGGGAAAGCCCTGATGCTTACCCCTTGCCGGGGTGTACACACTTTTTTCATGCGCTATCCTGTTGACATTCTTTTTCTTGACCACGATTTCAAAGTGCTCGAAGTCTGCCCCGCCTTGAAACCAAACCGTTTCTCCCCCATAATAAAGAAAGCATGCCATGTTCTCGAATTTTCACCGGGAACCATATATCGGCTTGGGATCAGGCCGGGGGATCGGCTGGAGATCAATGGCCGGTAGAGGGGGACGGAACGATGATTATCCAGATGCTGGTTGTGGGGGTGCTGGCCTCCAACTGTTATCTCGTCGGTTGTAAAAAAACGGGGGAATGCGCCGTCATCGACCCGGGTGCTGCCGGGGGGAAAATTCTTGGCGAAATCGACAAACGGGGATGGGAAGTCAAAGCGATCATCAACACGCACGGTCATTATGATCATACGGGGGCCAATGCCCGGGTGCAGAAGGCAACAGGAGCCCCCATCATCCTGCACCGCAAGGACCTCGCTATTTATAGCAAACCGGGATTGGGGCTTTCCCTGATCTTGAAGGCGCCCCCGCCTCCGGATCGGTTTGTCCGCGAAGGGGACGTCATCGCCTTCGGTGATCTGCAGATGAATGTTCTTGAAACGCCGGGACATACCCCCGGCGGAATATCGTTGGTGGCGGGTAGCGATCCCCCTGCGATTTTTACCGGGGATACGCTGTTCAACCTGTCCATCGGACGTACCGATCTCAAGGGAGGTTCCCTGAAAGAGATCATAGAAAGCATCAGAAAAAAAATATTGGTATGGCCGGACGAGACTGTCATTTATCCCGGGCATGGCCCCACTTCAACAGTGGGGTATGAACGTGAACATAACCCTTTTCTGCAACAGGGCTTTTGAGCGGGGCTGACCGCGACATCATTACTGTTACATCCGGTTTATCTCCACCACGGCCACCAGGGGTAGATGGGGGTTGAATGACATTCGGGATAGGAGCAGGATTGTTCGGGCTCCGTTCCCTCCACAAACAGCTCCGTGTAGCCCTCGGCCTGGCACCAGGGGCTTTGCTTCAGGCCCGTGTGGGGGCAGATGGATACCTCCACCATGGCGGGAGGGCGGCTGAAATCGCGGGGCGGGGTATCTTTCAGAGCCCCGGTTATGAATTCGGCCCATAGCGGAGCGGCCAGGCGCCCCCCGTCGGCTCCCAGGGATTTCCCCTGGTCGTGCCCGATATAGACGCCAGCCACGAGATCCGGGGTATAACCGATGGTATAGGCATCCTTGGTGTTGCTGGAGGTGCCCGTTTTGCCGGCAACCGGCCGATCAAGAAGATGAGCAGCGCGGAAACCGGTGCCTCCTTCCCTGAACACGCCTTTCATCATGTCGGTCATGATGTAGGCGATACCCTCGTCGAGAACCGGCTGCCTTTCCGGTTCCGTCTCCCAGACCACTTTTCCTTCGCGATCGATCACTTTTTTTACCGCCATCGGTTCGATGCGGAAGCCCCCGTTGGCAAAGGGTGCAAAGGCCGAAGCCATCTCCATCAACGTAACCTCGGATGTCCCCAGCGGCAGCGAAAGGTAATCGCCGATGGGGCTCCTGATCCCCAGGCGGTGGGCCATCTCCATCGATTTTTTATTCCCGATCTCGGCATTGAGTTTTACAGCGATAACGTTGCACGATTGACTTATGGCTTCCCTCATGGTCAAGGTGTCGTAATGAAAGGTGTTGCCGAAATCTGCCGGGCGGTAAGGGGCGTCCATCCCTTCTTCCCAGAACTCGGTCGGTTCACAGTGGAACCTGGAAGCGGCAGTGTAGCCATTTTCCAGAGCGGCGGCATAGACGAAAGGTTTGAATGCGGACCCCGGGGAACGAAGGGAAAAGACGCGGTTGAACATCGTCTCCGTGTAGTCCTTGCCGCCGACCATGGCTCGGATGTATCCGGTCAGCGGGTCGATAGCCACAAGGGCTCCCTGGGGTTGGCTGATACCTTCCTGGTCGGATTCGCTCACAGGTATTTTTTCCTTCATGATTTTTTCGGCTATAGATTGCATCCGCGGATCAAGGGAAGTATGGATTTCAAGCCCCCCCGTGGACAGCAGGGAAGAATCCTGTTCCCAGAGATCAACCAGTTCCGTATTGATGATATAATCGACCAGGTACCCGGCTTCAACGGTACTGTCCGGTGGTTTCAGAAGGATGGGTTGCGCCAGGGCCTTCTTTTTTTCCGCTGCCGAGATATAACCCTCGGCCTCCATCAAGCCCAGAACGTGAGCCTGCCTCTTGCGTGCCGCGTCCATATCCAGAAAAGGAGAATAGTAGAGCGGGCCCCGCGGCAGGCCGGCCAGCATGGCTGATTCCGACAGGTTGAGTTCCGAGGCTTTTTTGCCAAAATAGGTTTCTGCAGCAGCCTCGATGCCATAAGCTGCATGGCCGTAGTAGATCGTATTCAGATATTTTTCCAGGATGTCTCCCTTGGAATAAACCTGTTCCAACCTCAGGGTGAGGAAAAGCTCCTTGATCTTCCTTTCCCAGGTTCGTTCATGGGAAAGGAAAAGGTTCTTGGCCAGCTGCTGGCTGATGGTACTGCCGCCCTGGCTGATTTTCTTGTTCTTGAAATCATAATAGGCAGCCCTGATTATACCGGCAAAATCAAGGCCGAAATGACGAAAGAAATTTTTATCTTCCGTGGCAATGGTAGCCTGCACAACTTCCTCGGGGATATCCTCGAGCGACACCTCGATACGGTTTTCGACATAATGCTGGGCCATCAGTTCCCCATCATTGTAATAAATACGGGTCGTTAGCGGTTGTTTTATGGCAGGCAGGCCCATGTAGCTTTCGGGAAGCAACTTGCCGCAGCCGCCGTTGAAACTCAATAGCAGGATGATAAAGGCACAAAAAATGAAGTCAAAGACTCTTTTCCTGTTCACATTCTCCACCTTCCATGTCGGCCATAGAAAATCCTGGCCAGGGAAAGATCGCCCGGGCATGCAAAACCAAAACAAATGCGCGGCGGTATATACGTCTGGCTATCAATCTGTGTAACCCAATAGTATGTCCCTCCTGGTGGATATAATAAGCCCAATAAAAAAAATATTCAAAGGTGTTTTCTGGTTTATTTTTGAAGGGCATTCTGATATAATCTGTGGAAGTGAAAATTCCTGGCAATACATCAAAGAAGGTGAACCGGATGCTGCCCACACCCCGTAAATACAAGATTGCCCTGGGTTCCAGCGAAGGGAAAACAATGCTGTCTGCTTTTGATGGTGCCCTTCTGGAAGCCGGAATCGGGAATATCAACCTGGTCAGGGTGACCAGCATACTACCGCCTTTTGCCGCGGAAGCACCCGGATTGATTGTTCCGGAAGGTTCGCTGGTTCCTGCCGCTTACGGCACCACTTGCTCGGATATGCCCGATCAGATCATTTCCGCTGCTGTCGGCATCGGCTTCACGCATGATTCATTCGGAGTGATCATGGAATATTCCGGGAAGGAGGGCCGGGAAGAAGCGGAAGCGGTGGTGAAAACCATGCTAGAGGATGCGTTCAAAAACCGCGCTATTCATCTTGAAAACATGGTTGTCAAGGGAATTGAACATCGGGTCAGACACGTGGGTGCAGTGGTCGCCGCCGTGGTGATGTGGTACTGATAATATTCATGGAAAGGAAACCCTACCGGCTTCAAGGCCGGGAAGGCGCACCGAGAATGAACTTGTGGTTTACAGAGGAGCAGACCTCCGATATAAATCTGAGCTGCCGGGTCGTGGACGTCCTGCTGGATAAACAGTCGGCGTACCAGAAGATCGCGGTAATCAACACCGTTTCCTTTGGCCGCATGCTTGTCCTTGATGGATATATCCAAACCAGTGAAGGAGACGGGTTCATTTATCACGAGATGATTATCCACGTTCCCATGGCTACCCATCCATCACCGCGGAAAGTACTGGTCATCGGTGGCGGGGATGGGGGTGCCGTCCAGGAAGCGCTCAAGCACCCGCATGTCGAACAGGTTACCCTCGTGGAAATAGATCACGAGGTCGTGGAAGCATGCAGAAGGTACCTGCCGAAAACGAGCGGTGCATTGGGCGACAGTCGGGTGAAGATCTGTTACGAGGACGGTGTCAAATTCCTGTATCAACCGGAAGACAGGTATGATATCATCATCATCGATTCCAGCGAACCGACGGGACCATCAGCGGATCTTTTCAGCCAGGAATTTTACCGCCGGGCGTACGGTGCATTGTCGGAGGAAGGCATCCTTGTGGCCCAGACAGAGTCACCTTTTTGCAACGGAGAACTGATCACGCGCTCCTTTACTTATTTCCAGGAGTTGTTTCCGATTGCAGAATTGTATCTGGCCTCGATCCCTTCATATCCAAGTGGCCTGTGGAGTTTCATGCTTGGATCCAGGAAACATCATCCCGGCGATTCCCGGGCCATGAAACGGGCGGGAAAGATTGCCGGATGCCGGTACTACTCACCGGAAATTCATGAAAGTGCATTTGTTTTGCCGCCATTTGTTAAAGGTTTATTGCCACGTTTGCAGAAATAATATAGATGACAGCGGCTGTTACTTTAGGAGCAGAGCATGGAGCGTATGATATGCAACCGATGGTTTCGACGAAAAACATCTTTCCTGGAGAAAAACTTCAGCTGGGCAGATGCCGGGACGGTCATTCTTGGGGTTCCCATGGATTCTACTTCGAGCTACCGCCCCGGGGCGCGGTTTGCTCCGGAGGAGATACGCAAGGTTTTTGATTGTCTGGAAAATTACAGCCTGGAACTGGATGCAGACTTCTCGTCTGCCCGGGTCCATGATCTCGGAGACCTGATTCTGCCCACGGCCGATCCGCAAGAATCATTGTTCCGTGTTGAGAAGGTTGTGACAGAGATAGTGAAGCAGGGGAAGAAACCCTTGCTCATCGGTGGGGATCACTCCATAACCTATGCTCCGGTTTGTGCGCTGTTTTCCAATGGGTATCCAGATCTTGCCGTTTTGCATTTTGACGCTCATTTTGATCTGCGCCCCCGGTACCTGGGGGAGGAAATTTCCCATGCTTCGGTTATTTACCGAATTGTAAAACGCGGAATCAAGCATATTTACCAGTTTGGCATCCGTTCCGCAGATGCTGCCGAGGTAGACGTGGCGGACCGGAACACGAAATATTTTTCACGGGGGATACTTGCGGCTTTGAAAAGAACCATCGAGGAGCTGGAAGATCGCCCCGTTTATGTTACCGTCGATATTGATGTTGTCGATCCTGCCTATGCGCCCGGAACGGGAACACCCGAGCCGGGGGGAATTACATCTACGTGCCTGTTGCGGGCCTTGACGTTGATCCGGGATTTGAATCTGGTCGGATTCGACCTTGTAGAAGTGAATCCTGCATATGACCATGGACAGATTACGACCATTCTGGGAGCCAAGATAATAAGAGAAGCGATCTTGATCTTGGAGGGGGGGAGGAATCATGCCGATGGGCGAATGCAATGATTCCTGCCCCTTGCAAGTTCATTCAAGGAGGAAGAAATGCGCAAGTATATATTCGTTACCGGGGGAGTTGTATCTTCGCTGGGCAAGGGCATTACCGCTGCTTCACTGGGATGTATCCTGAAAAACAGGGGGCTTTCCGTGACCATCCAGAAGCTGGACCCCTATATAAACTATGACCCCAGTGCCATGAGCCCCTTCCAGCATGGTGAGGTTTTTGTTACCAGTGATGGGGCAGAAACAGATCTTGATCTCGGGCATTACGAAAGGTTCATCGATGAAGATCTTTCCTGCGCGAACAACTACACTGCGGGCAAGATATACTGGTCAGTGATACAGAAGGAGAGAAAGGGGGCATACTGCGGAGGGACAGTGCAGGTGATTCCCCACATTACCAACGAGATCAAAGAAAGGATAATCGAAGTTGGCGACCAGAAAAATGCGGCAGTGGTGATCTGTGAAATAGGGGGGACGGTGGGTGATATAGAAAGCCTTCCCTTTCTTGAAGCTATCCGGCAGATGAAGACGGATGTCGGCCGGAATAACGTGTTTTATATTCACGTGACGATGTTGCCTTTTTTGCCGGCTACCGGAGAATTGAAAACAAAACCTACCCAGCACAGCGTCAAGGAATTGCGCAGTATCGGTATCCAGCCGGATGTGATTGTATGCCGCAGCAGCCACGGGCTGACCGAGGATGTCAAGGAAAAGATTGCCCTCTTCTGTGATACGGAGCCAGAAGAGGTGATCCTGAATCGCAACGTGGATTCCATTTATGAAGTCCCCATCCTGTTGGAACAGGAGGGGTTGGATGAGATCGTTGTCAAAAAATTGCAACTGGAAGCCGGCCCCAAAAGTCTGGATGCCTGGAAAAATGCCACGGGCCATGCGGAAGTCCTCCGCGATGAAATAACCATAGCTCTCGTCGGCAGATATGTATCCCTGAAAGATGCTTACAGGAGTGCAGCGGAAGCTCTCTGCCATGGTGGCCTCTATCATCGCTGCAAGGTCAATTTGAAGTGGATCAACGATGCCGACCTGGCCGCAGAGCCGGATGCAGTGAACGAAACCTTGCAGGATGCAAACGGGGTTCTCATACCCGGGGGATACCGGGAGGCGGAAGATGCAATCGAGGGGAAAATTGCAGCTATCCGCTGGGCACGTGAAAACGGGATACCGTTTCTTGGAATAAGCGTGGGCATGTACAGCACCCTGGTTGAATGGGCCGCAAACGTGCTGGAAGCGCCAATTTCTGTCAATGACTGTGAAAATGGGAGCGATGCACTTATCGTCAGATTGCCCGAGGCGGGCCCCGGAAAGAAAGTGGCACGCCTGGGGGCATTGCCATGCTTGTTGAAGAAAGACAGCATGGCTGCCCGGATCTATGGACGGGTGGACATCAGTGAACGTCACCGTCATAATTACACTTTCAACAACAAACATCGCGAAGATTTCATGCGTTCAGGGCTGGTTTTTAGCGGGGTTTCACCCGGTAAAGAGCAGGAAGTGTACATTGTTGAACTGCCGGAACATCCCTGGTTCATGGCCACCCTGTTTCACCCGGAATACAGATCGCGGCCGTTGAAACCCCATCCCCTGTTCAGAGAATTTGCCGGTGCTGCCCTGAAGCACAAAAACAAGTAGAGAAAAAATAATATTTGCACAAAAGAAGGAAAAATGTTTTTTGTGTTGAAATGCACCTTTGTGAGCATACTTTGTCTTGATGGCCTTCCATGTAAACAAAATTTCCCGAATGATTGTATCAATCAATAATATAGAATATAGAAAGCAGACCATCGCCGTGGAGAAAAAAATTTAATTTAACAATCATCATTACGCACAATCGGGATACAAGAATACCCGTTCATTCCTTGTAAAAGCATAAAAGCGGAAGGATTGGTTCATAATTTCTTCTGGGAGGACAGCCCGATCAGCAGGTAAAATAAACAATTCGGGGCTCTTCGCCCTAACTCCTCAATCCAAATAATTACCCGTATGGTATGCCTGATCCCTTAGTATACAACGGAGAAAAAAAATGTTTCTAGTATGGATCAAATTTATAATAAATGCACTGATAATTGTTGTTGCTGGGGCTCGGCTGACGAACAGTACAGAATTGATTTCCAGGCGTCTGGGACTGGGGGTCATCTGGGGAGGATTTTTTCTGTTACCGCTGGTTACATCTCTTCCCGAACTGGTAACCAGCCTGAGGGCGGCCGTCATAGACACACCTGACCTTGCAGTCGGCAACCTTCTGGGAAGCAATCTTTTTAACCTTTCGATTATCGCGATCATCGATCTGTTTCAACGGCGGGGGACGATTCTGGGAAAGGCCAAAAAAAACCATGTCATGACGGCATCATGCGGGTTGTTGATGATCGGCTTTACAGGCCTTGCCATCATTTTCCCCTTCGAACTCCAGGTATCTGGCGTGGGGTTTGATACATTCATCCTGTTGTTTCTGTATATTATCGGAAGTTTCTTAATAAGTTCTTATGAAAGGAAAGACCAGCAAAATCTGATCAACAATCATCAAAAAGCAAAAGCGATTTCAGGGGAACGGACTGTCATTGCGGTTGTCGGTTTCATCCTGGCAGGGATTCTGATCGTTTTTGCCGGCGTCAATCTGGCGGACACGGCTGAAATGATAGCGCGGGAAACGGGGCTGGGGCAGACATTTGTAGGAACTCTTTTTTTGGCGGTGAGCACTTCCCTCCCCGAGGTGGTTACGGCGGTTACGGCGGTACGCCGGGGACTGTTCAACATGGCTATTGCCAACGTTTTCGGAGCCAATTATTTCAATCTTGTGATCCTGTTCTTTGCCGACATTGCCTATGCGGGAGGCCCGTTGCTCTCGGCTGTGTCAAAAAGCCATCTTGTAACCATTTTCTTCGTGGTGATGATAACTTCCATGGCTGTCTTCGGCCTGGTTTTCCGTACTTCCAGGCGGATTGCAGGATTGGGGTACGATTCGATAGCGATAGTGATCGGTTACCTGGTTTCTTTGTTGTTCCTGTATTTTACCAACTCATCCCCTTGAGAGGAGGTTGGCGTTAGCAGTTCAACAATAAAAAATAGTAACAGGAGGTAACAGGTTTGGAATTGGAAAAGATAGAACGTATGACCCTGGCGGAAATGAAAGAATACGCCAAGCAGGAGGGATTGAAGGGGATTTCTCTATTGAGGAAAAAAGAGCTTATGGAAGTAATCAAGGCTCATGTTGCGGAACGGGATTCCCGGGAAGAAGCACGAACCTACAAACCGTCTCGCCGTGATGCTTCTTTCAGAACACAGGCGGCAAAGGATCAGGAGCTGGCTGAAGGCATGCTGGAGATCATGAACGACGGGTTCGGTTTTCTGAGACGCCAGAAATACTCCATCTCCGATGACGACATTTACATTTCCGCTTCGCAGATCCGTCGCTTCAACCTGAGGACGGGGGACATCGTATCCGGCCAGATACGGCCGCCCAAGGACAGCGAAAGATATCATGCCTTGCTTTTCGTGGAGGCTATCAACGGGGGAGACCCCGAGTCCGCGGCAAAAAGGCCCCTGTTCGGGACGTTAACTCCCATTCACCCCGAGAATCAATTGATACTGGAAACCTCTCCGACCAGATATTCCACACGGATCATGGACTTGCTGATCCCGATCGGCAAGGGCCAGAGAGGACTGATCGTATCTCCTCCCAAAGCGGGAAAAACCATGTTGTTGAAGGAGATTGCCAACAGCATATCGACAAACTACCCCGAGGTGGAGTTGATCATACTGCTCATCGACGAACGTCCCGAGGAAGTTACCGATATGAAACGAAGTGTAAATGCAGATGTGGCCAGCTCAACCTTTGATGAGAGGCCGGAGAACCATATCCGTATCGCCGAACTGGTGTGGGAACGGGCACAGCGGCTGGTTGAACACGGACGGGATGTGGCTATTCTCCTGGACAGCATCACCAGATTGGCGCGCGGATATAACCTCGTTATCCCCCCCAGCGGGCGGACACTGTCCGGGGGTATCGATCCGAGTGCTTTTTATAAACCGAAGCGTTTTTTTGGGGCTGCCCGGAAGATAGAGGAAGGTGGCAGTCTGACCATCATTGCCACTGCCCTGGTAGATACCGGCAGCCGTATGGATGATGTCATCTACGAGGAATTTAAAGGAACCGGCAACATGGAACTTCATCTTGACCGCCGACTGGCCGACAGAAGAATCTTCCCCGCAATTGACATCTCCCGCTCCGGAACGCGACGCGAGGAACTTCTGCTTGATGAGGACAAGATCGAACTCATGTGGGCTTTGAGAAGGGCGATGGGCGGTTCCTCGAACGCCGAGTTTCTTGAATTGCTCCTGAACAAATTGAAGCAGACCAATCACAACCAGGATTTCCTGAGCAATATGCACAGCCTGTAAACGTTTTTCCGCATATTTATCCCGGACGCATCTTCCACATCAAGGTATATTTTGGGAAACATGGGTGCAAACTATCGGAAAATCCTATGTTATGTCGTATCTGTGCCATATTTGAGGCGGGAGACGGCAGACGGGAGGTTCAATAGAATGTTTTCTGGTGACGCATCCTGTAAAGCCAAAATATCGAAAATCCTGTCCTGGGTGCTGGTGGCAGGCACGCTGTTGTACGGGGGCACTGTTCTTGCGGTCGGCTCCGACCATTCTGAAAATTTTGTACCCCGCTACTATGGCCAGCTGAAAAATTATATTGAGGCAAGAGCAAACCCTGCGCCTGAAAACAAGCTGGAAATCGTCACCCATCGCGTGGAGTGTGGCGATACGTTATTCCACATAGCGCGGAAATACGGTACCGATATCCGCACCATTATTTCCCTCAATGGGCTTGACAATCCCGACCTTATTTACCCGGGCGAGGAGCTTGAAGTGTTGAGTGCTACCGGTCTGGTGCACACCGTGCAGGCCGGTGAGACCCTCGATGAGATAGCTACCACTTATGACACGGCCAAAGACGAAATAATCAGGCTGGCTCGGGGCACGCAAAAAGCATTGCGGGAGGGGGAACGATTGTTCATTCCAGCTGACCGCAGTGATGTGAGTTCGCGTAGCGCCTCGGGGGCATCAACGCGGGTACCTGCTTTCATATGGCCCCTGGAAGGAACAATCAGCTCACCTTACGGATGGCGGGAAGATGGATTCCATCACGGCCTTGATATTGCAGCTCCTTCGGGTACTCCCATCGTTGCAGCTGCCGATGGCACTGTCCTCTACAATCAATACCGGGGTCGTTACGGTTTGCTGGTGGAAATCGAACATGGGGAATGGATGACCCGCTATGCTCACAATTCCAAAGTGCTGGTCGAGCCGGGTCAGAAAGTGTACCGTGGAGAAGAGATTTCTCGCGTGGGGTCAACAGGCAATTCGACCGGACCTCATCTCCATTTCGAAGTAATTTACCAGGATCAACGCCTGGATCCCATAAAATATCTTCCCTGACCGGTTTACCCCTCTGCAACGGCAGAAAAGAGAAAAAGCCGCTCTTTCCGTGCGACACGAAAGTGAAAGGCAATCCCGTATAAAATGAATGCCAGAAGATACGGTCCCTTCCTGATGGCACCGACGTTCTGCTGCCCCGGGCAGCTGTTTCCCCATAAACCCATTCCCGGTGGAAATCGGATCGATTGCAAGCCCCGCTCTTCCAGCTCGCCTTCTGCATCCTGCAATGCGACTCGAACTGCCGTTTTTAACGTTGCTTTATCATCACCAGTATGCTATGATATCTGCGGTAATTGCAAGGAAAGGGGGTAGAAGCATGAAAGCGGAGATTCATCCCAAGTATTACAGGGCAAAGATTACCTGTGCATGCGGGGAATCGTTCGAGACAGGTTCCACGAAGGAGAACATCAGGATAGATATCTGTTCTCGCTGCCATCCCTTCTTTACCGGCAAGCAGAAATTTGTAGATACCGGGGGTAGGGTGGAGCGGTTCAAACGTAAATATGGGATATAACCATGCAGGGCCACCGATAATGTAGCGTGTCAAAATGTAATTGTTGTGGCTCTGTTTTTTTATTCCGGGAGGGTAAAATCTGTTGAAAGAAAAAGAAATGATCGGGGGCCAGGCTGTTCTGGATGGCGTGATGATGCGCAATCGCGAGAAGATGGTCATCGCCTGCCGCGATCAGCAGGGAAAGATCAACATATCCCATCAGAAACTATCGCCCCTGGCAGACCGTCATCCCTTCTGGGGGTGGTTTTTTTTCCGGGGAATTGTGGCTTTCTTCGAATCCATGGTCATCGGTGTCCGGGCGCTGAATATTTCAACGGAGCTGGTTTTCGAAGGGGAAGATCAGGCGATGGGCCCCGTGCATACGGCCATAAGTGTTTTTCTGGGACTGGCCATCGGCATTGGACTTTTTTTCCTGCTGCCCACTTTTCTGGTGCGTTATCTTCCATCCATCTTTCCCGCGTTGAACAATCATCCGCTGATACTGAATCTGGCCGAGGGCCTTCTGAGGATAGCCCTGTTTGTGTCGTATATTGTTGCCATCTCGCTCTGGGGTGAAATCAAAGCGTTTTTCGCCTACCACGGAGCGGAGCACAAGGCGATCAATTGTCTGGAGGCGGGAGAGGAGCTGGTGGTGGAAAAGGCGGAGAAATACGGTGTCCAACATCTGCGGTGCGGAACCAGCTACCTGCTAATCGTGATGGTGGTCAGCATTCTGTTATTCTCCTTCTTTGGCTGGCCTTCGTTGTGGCAACGTTTTTTGATCAGATTGGCCCTGTTGCCGGTCGTTGCCGGGACGGCCTACGAGATCATCCGCTGGTCATCAAAAAGCAGGATCAGGTGCCTTGAATATGTTGCATACCCGGGGTTATGGCTGCAAAAACTTACGACCAGTGAACCCGACCGGGGTCAGATAGAGGTTGCTCTGGCTTCGTTGAAAGCATTGCTGGGCATGGAAGGGCCGCCATCGGCAGAGGAGGTTGAGGAACATGTTGAAAAAACTAGATGACCTGGAAAATACCTACATGGAGCTTGAGAAAAAAATCAGTTTGCCGGAGACCATGGCTCGGATGGAATTATGGCAGAAGTATTTGAAAGAACATTCTTCCCTGACGGAGACCGTGAACATATACCGCGAATTCAAGAAAACCCGGGACGAACTGTCCCAGGCCGAGGAGATGCTGGCTGAAAAACCGGACAGGGAGATGGTCGAATACCTGAACGAAGAAATATCCGAACTGTCAGCACGAAAAAAGGAACTGGAAGAGCGCTTGAAAGTATTACTTCTTCCCCGGGATCCGGGCGATGAAAAGAATGTCATTATCGAGATAAGGGCCGGAACCGGAGGCGAGGAGGCTGCCCTTTTTTCGGCCGATCTGATGAGGATGTACACCCGCTATGCGGAACGCAACAACTGGAAAATTGAACTCCTGGACATGAATTCCACGGATATAGGGGGCATCAAGGAAGTGGTTTTCGCGGTGGAAGGCAAGAATGTTTACAGCCGCCTCAAATTTGAAAGCGGGGTCCATCGTGTGCAGCGGGTACCGGTAACCGAATCCGGCGGGAGAATCCATACCTCGGCGGCCACCGTGGCCGTGCTTCCCGAGATGGAGGAGATAGAACTGGAAATAAAGCCCCAGGATCTGCGTATTGATATTTTCTGTTCAACGGGACCCGGTGGCCAGAGCGTGAACACCACCCAATCGGCTGTGCGCATCACTCACCTGCCCTCGGGGGTGGTGGCCACCTGCCAGGATGAGAAATCCCAGCTGAAGAACAAGGAGAAGGCGATGAGGGTTTTACGTTCGCGGGTTTATGAAAAAATGCAGCAGGAACAGGAAGCTGAACTGGCCATGGAGCGAAGAAACCAGGTTGGTTCAGGGGACCGGAGCGAACGGATCAGAACTTATAATTTCCCCCAGAACCGGGTCACGGACCACCGTATCAAGTTGACCTTGCACAAGCTTGACATCGTTCTTGATGGCACGCTGGACGAGATCATCGACCCGTTGATCAGAAACAATCAGGCCCGGTTGTTATCCACGGTGGGTGAATAACCTATGGATCGACCCGAAACAACTGTGGGAGCGGCGGTACGGAATGCCACCGCTGCCCTCGGGAACGCGGGAATCGGCGGGAGCCGCGATGAAGCCGAAATAATCTTGGCGGCCGTGATGAAGATACCGCGCTGGAAATTGATCGTCGACAGCGGGCAGAAAATCCCCCCCCGTGTGGAGGAAGCCTACGAAAAAGCGGTTCTGGCCCGTGCCGGCCGTTGTCCCCTGCCCTATATCCTGGGCGTGAAGGAATTCTACGGAGCAGATTTTCATGTTTCCCCCGCAGTGTTGATCCCCCGTCCAGAGACCGAATTTGTTGTAGAAGCCGTGATGGCCGCTCTCGGGGAGAACGGTTCGGCAAAAGGTGAAGGTTTGAATATTATCGAGATGGGTACCGGAAGTGGTGCTATCGTGGTGACACTGGCGCGGCTCCTGCCTGCAGCCCGTTTTCAGGCCGTGGACATCTCCGCGGCGGCGCTCAGCATTGCCCGGAGGAACGCTCTGAATCAGGGCGTTGAAAAAAGAATCCGTTTTCTGAAAAGCGACTACTGGAAAATATTTGATGGCCGGGAAGAACGTTTCGAGGTGATCGTGTCCAACCCCCCCTACATCCCCAGCAGCAAGATCAAGACACTTTCACCCGAGATAAAGGACCATGAACCGACCCGGGCGCTTGACGGAGGCCGGGATGGTCTCGACAGTTACCGCTCCCTTCTGTCCGGATTGCGGGAACATGCTACCCCATCGGCACTGCTGGTCATGGAAATAGGCGTTGAAGTTGCGGATGCGGTCAAGGAATTATGCAAACAGGTAGCCATGGTTGCTTCCCTGAAGGTCATCAAAGACTACCAGGGTCACGACAGGGTGGTCGTGGCCCGGTTAAGATAAACTGCCTCTCCTCTAGAGATTTTTTCCCGTAGAGGTGACTGTTAGTTTCCCATGCAGGACCCCTTTTACACTCAACAGCTTGTCTGCGATTTCTTTTGCTTCCCTGACCTTGCCCTTGACCACGAGAATCTCGAGACAGTTGTGACGGTCAAGGTGGACATGCATCGTGGAAAGGATGAGCTGGTTGTAGGCATGTTGCAGTTCAGTCAAAAGATCGGAAAGCCCCCGTGTATGGTGATTGTAGACCAATGTTATGGTTCCTGCCACTTCCTCGTCTTCATCTTTCCAGTCCTGCTCCACGAGCTGATTGCGGATCAGATCCCTGATTGCTTCAGAACGGTTTTTGTAGCCCTTGTCCACGATCTCCTGATCAAAGCGGGCCAGAAGATCTTCGTCGATAGAGATGCCAAATCTGGTTAAGCCCGACACCCTGGCATACCTCCTTTTCCATTTTATCTGTACACGGATTGCTTGCAGTATTATAAATTATACCACAAACCATTCGATACTTATTATTGAAGTTGATCAATCTTTTTTTCGCTCAAACGGACCATGTGGCATCTATCGTTGGTTCGAGCCGATTTTTCTGCGCGCTCCCCGTATACACATCATGGAAAACCTACCCGGCCGGCACTCCCTGTATGGGCATGAAGCGGAACGGCGTTTTCCGGGCGAAGCTGCCCGGAATCAATTTTGACAATGCATTTTTTACCCCATTTGAAATGGATTGTTGCCTTCAAATTGCAAGCAATACTGTAAGAACGGTCTAAAGCAAACAAAATCTGGCAATAATATAATCAGAAAACAAATTGTTACCCGGGTGAGGAGGGGTGAGATGTTGCCGAGGAAAGTCCAGATAAGCGGGGTTAACACTTACAAACTTCCCGTGATCAACAACAAAAAAATGATCGAGCTGCTGCGTGATCTGAAAGATGGGGATGAAAGTGCACGGCAGAAACTTATCGAGGGGAATTTGCGGCTGGTCCTCAGCATCCTGCAGAGGTTCAAGAACCGGGGCGAATCCCTGGACGATCTCTTCCAGGTTGGATGTATCGGGCTGATGAAGGCCATTGACAATTTTGAACTTGAACAAAAAGTGAATTTTTCCACCTATGCCGTCCCCATGATCATCGGGGAAATCAAACGCTATCTTCGGGACAACAACAACAGCATCCATATCAGCCGTTCCATAAAGAACCTTGCCCACCGCATACAGCAGACGCGTGAGATGCTGACCAAGGATCACCTGCGTGAGGTCACCCTCAAGGAAATTGCCGCCGAACTTGATATCACCGTTGAAGAGGCTGTATTTGCCCTGAACTCATGCCATGACCCTCTTTCGCTGCATGACCCCGTCTTCAATGACAGTACCGATCCGGTCTATATCATGGATCTCATCAGCGACCAGTGCCAGACTGCTGAAAATTGGATTGAAAACATCGCTATCAAGGAAGCTCTGGACAAATTGCCACCCCGGGAGAAGGAAATCCTTGAAGCCAGGTTTTTTGAGGGGAAGACACAGCTTGAAATAGCCGGGGAGATTGGCATCTCCCAGGCCCAGGTTTCCCGGCTGGAGAAGGCGGCATTGAAATTTTTGCGCCATCGCTATTATCAGGAACAGAAAGAACAGAAAAAAAGGGAAGAAGGGGGGGTATAGATGGAACAGAAACAAAACCTGCGAACAATAATAAAAAAAAGTTTGTTTTGTTTGATTGTGGTTGCCCTTGCTCTGGCCATTCTGTTCGTCTACCGGTACGGCGATGCGCGTGGGGAGGATAAATGGGTTGTTCATGACCCCGCCGGGCCGATATTGAGGGTGCACATACTGGCTCATGACGACAGCCCCGCAGAACAGGAGTTGAAAAATAAGGTCAGGGATGAACTGCTGGCCTCTGTTGATCATTATCGCCATATCATTTCTTACGATGAACTGATAGATAATATCGGGAAAGAACTGGTGCCACTGGAAAACCATCTTCGTGGCCGATTGAAAAAGATGGACGGAGGTCTCGATCACCGTTTGAAGGTGGAGTTGAAGGAAGAATATTTTCCATTGCGGCATTACGGTGAAGAGATCTATCCCCCGGGTAAATACATGGCCCTTGTTGTCAGCATCGGTGATGGAAAGGGTCAAAATTGGTGGTGCCTTCTCTATCCGCCGCTTTGTTTCCCCCTGGCGGAGATGACCGATGAGATTGAAAAAGAGGAAGAAGACGAGCAGGCTGCCGTAGAAACGATGGCGACGGGAGAAAGCGAAAGCAGGGTTGATGAAGCCCTTGCAGAGACGTGGTGGAACGGGTTGGGGCGTTACCTTCCGGAAATTGAAATGAAGGGGCGGTGGAAAATCAAAATCTGGGAATGGATCAAAAACTGCATTGAAAAAGAATAGGGGATAACTTATAATGGTGCAGGATTGAAAAGGGGCTATTCATCCCGGAAGGATAGAAGCACACATGTGGTTGAATTTGATCTTCAGCTTGGTCGGAGGCCTGGGGCTTTTTTTTGTGGGGATACAGATGATGGCTTCGGGGATGCAGAAAGCGGCGGGAGACAAATTGCGGCGCATTCTGGAGGCTCTGACGGCCAACCCTTTGGTTGCCGTTTTCACAGGTATAGTTATTACCATATTGATTCAAAGCAGTAGCACAGCCACCGTGATGGTGGTCGGTTTCGTCAATGCCGGGATAATGACCCTCTCGCAAGCCATAGCCACGATCATCGGTTCCAACATCGGAACCACACTCACGGCCCAGATAATTTCGTTTAAAATAGATTTTCTGGCCCTGCCGGCAATCGGAGTCGGGGCCCTTTTGAATTTTCTGGGGAAGCGCCGGCTTCACAAGTACATAGGACAGACCATCCTTGGATTTGGCCTCCTGTTCATGGGGCTCATGACCATGTCGGCGGGTATGAACCCCCTGAAAGAAATGCCCGCTTTCCAGAACATGTTGATCTACTTCAGCGACTACCCTCTTCTGGGAGTACTGGCCGCGACAGCCTTTACCGCTCTTATCCAGAATAGCGGGGCGGTGACCGTGATTATAATCTCATTGGCACTGCAGGATGCGATCAGCTTTTCAGCGGCGGTTCCCTTTGTACTTGGTGCCAACCTGGGTACCTGCGTCACAGCGCTGATCGCCAGTTTCGGGGCCAGCCTTTCAGCCCGGAGGGCTGTTGCCGCGCATATCTTTTTCAATCTGTTCGGGGTGGTTCTGACCCTGCTACTGTTGAAACCTTTTACCTGGCTGGTGATGCATACGGCCTCGACCATTCCCCGGCAGATTGCCAATGCCCATACGCTGTTCAACGTATTTACAGCGGCAATCGTGATGCTCTTTTTCAACCGCTTCAATTACCTGATCGAAAAAATCGTGCCCGGCGAGGAGAAGGTTGTCGAGCGGGGCAGCAAATATCTTGACCGCCGTATGTTGAGGACCCCCGAACCGGCCATTGCCGGGTTGCGCCAGGAGATTATCCGCATGGGGGACATCGCCCGCGAGATGCTCAAAGAAGCCGTGGAGGTTTTTATCGGAAACGGGAAGAAGAAGATCAAACATGTCTATCAGATGGAAGAACTGGTGGATGGGATCGAGAAAGAGATTGCCTTTTTTGTGGCCGATCTTTCCCAGCATTCGTTGTCCTCGAGCCAATCCTGGGCGCTGGCCCGGATCATGTCGGCTTCCAACGACATAGAGCGTATCGGTGATCACGCCCAGAACATACTGGAACTGGCCGAGGAAAAAATTGAGAACAGGCTTCCTTTTTCTCCCGAGGCGCTCTCCGAATTGCGGCAGATGCATAAAAAAGTTGATGTTATGCTGGAAAAATCAATCCTCGCCTTCGAGCGTGAAGACGGAGACCTGGCCTGGACGGTCATCAAGAGCGATGATGAGATCGACCACATGGAGAAAAAACTTAGAAAACAGCATATCAGCAGGATCAATGAAAAAAGATGTTACCCGGCCTCGGGTGTGCTGTTCCTGGACGCCATAAGCAATCTGGAACGTGCTGCAGACCATACAGTCAACATTGCCGAATCCATCATCGGGGAATTTTAAAGGCCATCTCCATCACATCATCTGAAAGGACAGTTAACAACATGTCCGAGCCGACCACAGTTAAAGGAACGCTGGTACTGCATTACGGCAAGGAAAAAAATAATGAAATAAGAAGGGCAGCGGAAATCATCAAACGCGGAGGCCTGGTTGCTTTCCCCACCGAAACGGTTTACGGCCTCGGTGCTGATCCTGGCAACGACCGTGCTCTCGAAAGGATCTTTGCCGTGAAGGGGCGTCCGGCCGGCAAGCCGCTGATCATGCATATTGCAGATTTCTCCCAGGTGGCGGCTCTGGCCCATGAACCTCCTGCAGAAGTTGCAAAACTGGCCGGAACATTCTGGCCCGGTCCGCTTACCCTCGTCCTGAAAAAAAGAGAAAGGATATCGCCGCTGGTAACTGCTGGTCTGCCCACCGTGGCGATCAGGATGCCCGCTCATCCTGCGGCCCTGGCACTGATCGAAGAATGCGGATTTCCCGTAGTTGCTCCCAGTGCCAACCTGTCGGGAACCCCCAGCCCGACCGAGGCTGCTCATGTGATCGAGGATTTCGCGGGAAAGATAGATGCCATACTGACGGGGGGGCGTTGCCCCATCGGGATAGAATCGACGGTCCTTGATCTGGCCGGAGAAAAACCGGTTCTGTTGCGTCCGGGAAGCATCGGTCGGGAAGAATTGGCCTCGTGTTTGCAGGCTCCTGTCCTGATCGCGGGCGGGGAAGAATCCCCAGCATCGTTTCATCCGTCTTCCCGCCGCAGGCATTATGCTCCCCGGGCGGAACTGATCCTCTTCAGGGGTTTTTCTTCAAAAGTCGGTGAGAAGATGGCTTCTGTCTGTCACCGCCTGGTAGGCGAGGGCCGAAAAGTAGGGGTACTCTGCACCGCGGAAAACAGGGGCCATTTCCGCCAGGGCCTGATCCGGGTTCTGGGCCGGCAGGCGGCCTTGCAAGAAGTGGCTGCATCCTTTTACCATGCCCTGCGCGAACTTGACCGTTCGGGGGTTGACGTCATATTGGGCGAGGGCCTCTGTGAGGAAGATCCCCTGGGGTTGGCATTGATGAATCGCTTGCAGAAAGCGGCGGATCGTGTCGTGGATGTGATATAATACATGGGTAGATATTGCGGCGGGGGAAAGAATCGATTTGAAAAGAAAGAAAACCAAAGAGAGCAAACTTGTTGTTTTTGTCTGTACCGGCAACATCTGCCGCAGTATAATGGCCGAGGCCCTTCTCAGGCACCTCTGGTCCGACAAGGGGACTCATTCTCTTGATCTGGATGTCAGTTCGGCCGGATTGCATGCCTGTACAGGTTCCCGTGCCACGGACAAGGTGTTGTTCCTGCTGGGTGAAGAAGGGATTGATGTTTCTTCCCATCGTGCCCGGCAACTTACCCCGGAAATGATCGCCGAAGCCGACCTGATCCTGACCATGACCCGCGCACACAAAGCGCAGGCACTTTACATGGCCTCGGAAAAGGATGCCAGTAAAATAAAAACATTGAAAGAGTTTGTAAAGATTGCCGACGATGGCGATATCGAGGACCCGTACGGAGGAGATCTGGGTGTTTACGAATATTCTTTGCAGGAAATCCGGGCCTCCGTTTTGAAGTTATTGGCGATAATGGAAAACTATTTTGAAACCCCATAACTGATCTTGGAGGGATTTTGATGAAGATTGCTCTGGGTTGCGACCATGCCGGGTTCCGGTTGAAAGAAACTGTCAAGGAATATCTGCAGGGGAAAAATATCCATGTCTATGATTTTGGCACCTTTGATGAATCCCCCATAGACTATCCGGACATCGCCTATACTGTGGGGAAGAGCGTACAGGACGGCAAATTTGATTTCGGCATCATTGTCTGCGGGACAGGTGTGGGGGTTTCAATAACCGCAAACAAGATGCGGGGTATCCGTGCCGCTCTCTGTGGCGATACCTTTACCGCCCATGCGGCAAGGGAACACAACGATGCCAATGTCCTGACCATGGGTGCGCGAGTGATCGGCAAAGGGCTGGCTCAGGATATTGTCGATGCATTCATCAATACTTCCTTTGCCGGGGGGCGTCATCTGGAAAGAGTCAAAAAGATAAATATTTACGAGGAACAGGGCCATGAATGAACAAAGAAAATATGAGTCCGAGCTTACGGAAGGGGAGTAGATACATGCCCAAGGAATGCCATCAACTATTCGATGAGGCGGATCTTGGCCGTCTTGATCCGCAAATTGCAGAGGCCATTGCCAGGGAACAGCGCCGCCAGGAAGAAAAAATCGAGATGATTGCTTCGGAAAATTTCGTCAGCAAGGCGGTTCTGGAGGCGCAGGGCTCCATTCTTACCAACAAATATGCGGAAGGTTACCCCGGTGCACGTTACTATGGCGGATGTGCTTACGTGGACGAAGTGGAGGAGTTGGCCCGGCGGAGGGCCATGGAACTGTTCAAGGCGGAACATGCCAATGTGCAGCCCCATGCGGGAGCACCGGCGAACCTGGCTGCCTTCTTTGCTCTCCTTGCCCCCGGGGATCGTGTTCTGAGCATGGGCCTTTCGGATGGGGGGCACCTCACCCACGGCAGTTCCTCGAATATCTCCGGAAAATATTTCACGGTGAGCAGCTATGGCGTTGATCGAGAAAGCGGCTATCTGGACATGGAAAAGGTACGCCGCATCGCGCTTGAAAAACGTCCCCGGCTTATCATCTGCGGGGCAAGCGCCTATCCCCGGATCATAGATTTCAAAACATTTCGTGAGATTGCAGATGAATGCGGTGCATACCTGTTGGCTGACATTGCCCATATTGCCGGGCTGGTGATAGCTGGCTTGCATCCTTCTCCGGTTGAGTATGCCGATGTTGTAACATCGACCACCCACAAGACGATGAGGGGGCCGCGGGGAGGGTTCATTCTCTGCCGCCGCAAATTTGCCGCGATGATCGACCAGGCGGTGTTTCCCGGCATACAGGGTGGCCCCCTGATGCATATCATAGCGGCCAAGGCCGTGGCCTTCAAGGAGGCCATGGCTCCTGAATTCACTGTCTACCAGCAGCAAGTTCTCCAAAACGCACAGGTGTTGGCCACGGAGCTGATCGACCATGGCTTCGATCTGGTTACCGGGGGAACGGACAACCATCTGGTACTGGTTGATTTGAGAAACATTGGTATCACCGGCTCCGTGGCGGAGATGATCCTGGAGGATGTGGGTATCACCGCCAACAAGAATGCCATTCCTTACGATCCCCAACCCCACCAGGTAACCAGCGGGATAAGATTGGGAACCCCGGCAATCACGACCAGGGGCATGGGAACGGATGAGATGAAGATCATCGCCGCCGTTATCAACGAATCTTTACGCAACCCCGGCAGCGAAGACGTGATGCACAGGACACGCCAGAAAGTTGTCAAGTTGTGCGCGGAATTTCCTCTGTCATGACGATAAAAATTTCCGCGGCTTGCAGATTTTGTTTTGAAGGAGAGGTTTGAACCAGCATGCGCCCTTCCTGGGATGAGTATTTCATGTCTGTTGCCGAAGTGGTTTCCACCCGTTCTACCTGTTTAAGAAGGAAGGTCGGGGCAGTCATCGTTTCTGGCAGACGCATACTGACCACGGGGTACAACGGTGCTCCAAGCGGATTGGAACATTGTGAACGCCATGGATGTTTGAGGTTGAAACAAGATATTCCCCCCGGAGAACGTCATGAACTCTGCCGGGGGTTGCATGCCGAACAGAATGCCATCATCCAGGCAGCCCTGTACGGAGTTAGCATCAGGGGAGGGGTAATATACTGTACCCATCATCCGTGTGTGGTCTGTGCCAAGATGCTCGTGAATGCGGGCGTGAAAGAGGTAATTATCAAGGAAGATTACCCCGATGATCTATCCAAAGAAGTCTTCCGCGAAGCCGGGGTCAGGATAAAATTGCTGCAACCTTCTCATATTAAAAATATTTAATTAAATAATTTAATTATTTAGCAGGAAAAACAATAACTATGTCGAAACATGTATTTATAGAATGTGAAAGGGATAACTACTACAAAGAAAAAACAAATTTTGCGGAAAAAACGGATTTCCTCATTGGCTTTTTTAAATCGAAACAAAATATGGGCGGTCAGCTTTTATGCAATAACACCAGCAGATATAGAAACAGATAATTGTATAATCATGAATAGTGTGCAGATCAAGAAACAATAGAACGCTAAGAGCTGACTGCTTATTTTGAACGCCGCTTTCGAAAGCGGCGTTTTTTTGATTCTTGCCGTGGTATTTCTGTTCGCGGCACCACTTCCCTCATTCATATTCCACCCCGTTAATGGCAATAATATTTGAAAAATACTACCTTGGAAGGATCCAGAACATGCGTGTAAAAATGGCTATCATCTGTATCATCATCCTTGTTTCCGGAGCAGTTGCCATTGCCGGAGCCGGCCAGAATGAAAGGAACAGCAAAGGGCTGAAAATGATGGAAGAAGCCCTGAAAGAAATCGGGGTTGCGGAGACCAGCTGTACAGGGTTTTACGGAGCTACCTTCTGCCATGATTCCCCTTCCGTTGAAGAAATACTGGGCATATTTCGGGAAGCGGGTTTTGCATCGCCGGATCTGGCCAGAGGGTACCGCCGGGACAGGATCAGGGGGTGCCTGCCTTCCGGTGCCACCGGGGTCCTTCTTTTGTACAGCGAGGATGGCGGGCGGAAATCGCGTGTGGGTCTCAGTGTCACCGGTCAGGAAACTGACGCTGTTTGCAAAGCTGTCTCCGGAGTATCGCAAGGCCTGAAAAAATATACAACCGGCGGGACGAGCACTTTTACGCTCGCCGGTACCATTTACCGACATTCAAGCAAGGCGGATATGGTTTCGATCATGGAATGCATCATGGGGTCGATGGGGGGAACGATGATGGAGGAAAAGGGTGACCGGAATTCATTGAATGTATTGGGAAGCTCACCCTATTTTTCATCCGGAATAGACCTTGACGGTAAAAAGATCAACCTGAATCTGGTGGTCAAGTCTCACCATCAGGAAGATAGAACAAAAATTTATGCCGGAACTCCTTGTTTGTCAACGCCTTATTGAACGAAAGTGTACCTTTTTCGATTTTCCGATGTTAACGCCGGGCAGCAAAAACCGATTTATTATTCACCTTCTTCCGCCACCCTTAATACTAATATAATAAAAGGTCCAATATCAATGACAAAAGGAGTCTTTTTGTGGATATGATTGAGATCGAAGGAGGAAAACCCCTGCATGGTACGGTCAGAATAAATGGAGCAAAGAATGCTTCCCTGCCTATCATGACTGCCACATTGCTTACATCGGAACCGGTGATTATCGAAGATGTGCCCGACCTGATTGATGTGGAGATCATGGGCAGGATACTGGAAACACTGGGTGCGGAAATCCGCCATCGGAAAAAACAGAATCGGATCAACATTTATTTTCCCGAACTGCTGGACGACAGGGTTCCGCATGATCTGGTCAGCAGGATGAGAGCTTCCTTTCTGGTCATCGGCCCTCTTCTGGCCAGGCTGAAAAAAGCCCGGATCTCCTTGCCGGGAGGATGTGCGATCGGTGTTCGGCCCATAGACTTGCACTGGAAAGGGCTGGCGGCTCTGGGAGCGGAATTTATCGTTGGTAACGGCTATGTTGAAGCGGTTACCGATGGATTGAGGGGCGCGCATGTCTATCTGGATTACCCCAGCGTGGGGGCCACGGAAAATATCATGATGGCTGCCACCCTTGCCAGGGGTGTAACGGTGATTGAAAATGCTTCTCTTGAGCCGGAAATCGTTGACCTGGCAAATTTCCTTTCTTCCATGGGGGCGATTATCAGCGGTGCCGGAACGCCCACGGTGAAGATAGAGGGGGTAGAATCCCTCGGGGGAACAAGACACCATGTTATTCCCGACCGTATCGAGGCGGGGACCTTCATGATCGCCGTGGCGGCCACCGGCGGGAAGATCACGCTCCAGAATGTCGTCTTCGATCACCTCAAGCCACTGGTGGCCAAACTTGCGGAGGCGGGGGTGACTATCGAACAGACTGCAACAGGGGACATCGTGGTAGAATCGGAAAATAGGCTCCGCTCCGTGGATGTAAAGACACTTCCCTACCCGGGTTTTCCCACGGATTTACAACCACAGTTCTCCGTTCTGCTGGCGATAGCCCGGGGAGTGGGTATGGTGACGGAGACCGTTTTCGAAAACCGTTTCCGCCATGTCGAGGAACTGACCCGTATGGGAGCAGAAATAAAGGTGGAGGGGCGCAACCTGATCATTCAGGGGCATGAATGCATCTACGGCGCTTCCCTGAAGGCCACGGATCTCAGGGCGGCGGCGGCACTGGCTATCGCCGGCCTGGCTGCACGGGGCCGCACCGAAATTTCCGGGACGATGCATCTTGACCGGGGATACTACAATTTTGATCAAAAATTGAGAATGTTGGGAGCCCATGCCCGCCGCCTGGAGAAGGGTAGTGAGAAGACCCGGGCACTTTGAATCTTTCAGGCATAATCATGAAGACCATCCTCATATATTTTACCGTCAACCCCTCGGATGAGGGGTGTTTCACTTCTCATTCGATAAAGAGACGGGAGATAAAGGGCATTGCGTTCGATCTTGATCATGTACTCGCTTCTTCTGGTAGTCATGTTTGTATTGCCAGCCCTGGTCATGTGGCAAAATTTGACCCCCGGGGTACTACCATCTGCAAGTTACATCCCGACTGTTTGCCGGGGAATGGAGGGGGAATGCTCCGTGGACGAACGGGCATACAGTCTTGCTGACCTCGGTGCTGCCGGGGATGTTTTTGTCCGGGTTTATCATCCCCGTGAGCAGAAAGTAATGGAAATGAACCTGGAAGTATACCTGGCCGGGGTTGTTGCTGCCGAGATGCCGACCTCTTTTTCCATGGAGGCCCTGAAGGCGCAGGCGGTGGCTGCCCGAACCTACACACTGAAGAAAAGTCGGCTCTTTGGAGGTTCCGGATGTGTTCGTCACGGTTTTTACGCTGACATATGCACGGATAGCTCTCACTGTCAGGCCTGGAAAGAGACGGCGGATGAGCCGGAAAAATATCAGCGGATTTACCGTGCGGTTCACGAAACAGCCGGTGAGGTAATAACCTTCAATGATGAACTGATCCTTTCCTGTTACCACTCGACCTGCGGCGGGCGGACCGAGGATGCCGCAGCTCTGTGGGCAGGATCGGAACTGCCATATTTGAAGGACCGGGAATGCCTTTTCTGTTGCCATTCTCCCTATTACCGGACAGAGAAAATGGTCGCTCGTGAAGATGCGGCCCTTTTGGATCGGGGCGGTGATGGCCTGCATGTGCTTGCTTCCGGCGACGGGGCGGCCGTGCAGGTGGAAGAACTTACCCGCGGAAACCGGGTTTCGATTTTACGTATCGGGGATTGCAGGCTCAGCGGGTCTGAAGCCCGTGAACTTTTCAGTCTTCCCTCCGCTGCTTTCGACGTACAGGTGCATGAAGAGGGCCTGTTGTTTGAAAACAGGGGTTTTGGCCATGGGGTCGGTCTTTGCCAGTACGGGGCCGATGGGATGGCCAGAACCGGGTTCGGTTACGAGCAGATCATCCTTCATTATTACCCGGGCATCAAGATCAAGACAGTGTATCCCGACGGGAAAAAGGAACTTCCCCTGGTGGTTCCGCCCGGGGAATAAATTGGATCCTGGCGGGAGATACTATCTTTTTGAGGTGATGTCCGGTGAAAGAAAAAGTAGACAGAATAATCAATAATATGACCACGGTGTGGAAAAAGAACACCGCGAAGTTGGCCAGAGTCTTGAAAAGGTGGGGGCAGAGGGTAAAAAAAGCACCCCTTTATTTCAAGATCGCTGCAGTTTATATCGTGGCAACACTGGTGTTGACCGGGATATTTTTGTGGAAGGCCAGGACCTACTATCCCGAGATCCAGCTGGGCAGGGAAGGGATCGTCAGGAATGCTGATCATGGGGATGAAAAGGAGAGGCATTCCGGTTCGGTAGGCAGTGGACCCGCTTCGGAAGCGGTAATCGACTTGCAACCCGATGAGGCAGGTGGTGCAACGGACATGACCGTGGCCGATGGCGAGAGAACGGTCAATCCGGGGTTGCTCTGGCCCGTTGAGGGTGGCGCAAAAAATGTGGAAGTAGGATTTGGAGAAACGATAAGTTTCACTTCCAGGGGCAGTACCAGCACGCGCATACACAGAGGTATTGACATCTGTGTTCCCGAAGGCTCTGCCGTCATAGCTTCGGCGGAAGGGGAGGTGGTCGAGGTCAAAGAATTCGATGCCCTGTACGGCTCTTCCATCCTCATAAAACATGTTGATGATATACATACGTTTTATGGCAATCTTGCGGAAATAAACGTTCAGGCCGGGGATGGCGTCGAAGGGGGACGGATTATCGGCAAGGTGGGACGGAAGGCTATTCTTGATAGCGGGCTGGAGCGACCCTACCTGCACTATGAAATCCGGTTGGGGCAGAAAAGCGTGGACCCCATAAAATATTTGCCCTGAATGAACGTGTATTGATTCATTAAATCACCCTGCTGAACATAATTATAGCTAAGGATAATGTTAAAGGGGGCCGCCCGGTGCGGGGTTACATCGAGCAAAGGGTAATGGAAATTTCTCATTATATTCTGGAAACTGGGGCGACCGTAAGAAAAGTAGCAGCCGAATTTGGCGTGAGCAAGAGCACGGTACACAAGGATATAACCGAAAGACTTTCGTACCTGGATCGTGATCTGGCCAGGGAAGTGAAAAAAATACTGGAGAACAACAAAGCCGAACGCCATATCAGGGGAGGGGAAGCCACGAGACGAAAATATCTGGGAATCTGAACTGCGGGGGGTGATGGGCGGCAGGCCATCGTGGATGGTATGGGCCGGGGGATTGATTGTTAATCTGTTACAATATAAATTTGAAGGCCACAGGGCAGGTACGTGTACCCGCATCGAACTGCAATTGTTATTTTATTTTAATTGCAGTTATTTTTTATATGTAGAAGGATTTGAGGACAAAGTATCATATCTAGGAAATGGATGCTCCTTTTCCACTATATCTATATCTCGAGGGCTAAAATGTACAATTATCTGGGCAACGTCCATATCCATTCTACCTATTCGGATGGAACAGGAACGATAGAAGAGATCATCGGTGCAGCAAACAGGGCGGGGCTGGATTTCATCATCATCACCGATCATCGTACCCGGGGAGGAGCTGCCGAGGAAGGCAAATACGGGCACCTGATGGTCATCGTGGGCGTGGAGCTGCACGAGAAAGCCAACCATCTGCTGGCCTTCGGTACCCGTGATCCGATCGATGATTATACGGATACCCCGCAAAAATCGATTGATGCCATCAATCGGCAGGGGGGGCTCAGCTTTCTTGCTCATCCGGCGGAAACGGGATCTCCGCTGGTAACCGATGGGGCTGCCTTTCCCTGGAAAGATTGGTCAGTGAAGGATTACACGGGAATAGAGCTGTGGAACTACTGCTCGCAGTGGAAGGCGGGGGCACTCTCAGTCCCGAAAATTTTGTTCTGGTATTTTTTTGACCGTGATGGCCCCATCAAGAAGGGCCCTCCCGGGGAATTGATCGAGAGGTGGGATAAACTGACCCGGGAACGGAAGGTTGTGGCCATAGGGGGTACCGATGCCCATGCCATCAATCTCCGCCTGGGGATTTTCAAGGTGGTCATCTTTCCCTATTTCGATCTTTTTCGCACGATCAACACCTATGTGATGCTCGAGGAGAAAATGAGCACCAATTTCGAGAGAGCCAGGGATCAGATTTTCGATGCCTTGCGTGAAGGGCGTTGCTACATCAGCATGGACCGTTACGGCCGGAGCCGCCTTTTTTATTTCGGAGCTTTCAACCCTGAAAAAAAAGCCCACATGGGGTCCGAACTTGAATTCAGGGAGGGTACCTCCTTGATGATCCGAGCCCCGGGGCGCAAGCCGTTGATAAAAATAATAAAGGATGGCGAACAGGTGGGCGATAGAATCGGAAACAATCTGATCTTCAAGGTGCTGGAAAGGGGCACCTATCGCGTGGAAGTGTATCATCGCCCCAGGTGGGGGAAACCCCGCCCCTGGATTTACAGCAATCCGATCTATATCGTATAAAATTCATTTGATTATTTCAATCGATACGAGGAAGGAGCGGAAAGATGGCTTCCCGAAAAAAACCAACTTCGCGGGCAACCAAAATCCTGTATTCTGTCTTTATCGTCTTGTTTATCATCGTCCTCATTGCCAGTTTTTATTTTTACTCCTTGATGCAGAACATATTCTGTTCCGCACAGGATGAAAAACATTACGTTTCGCCCCGGCCCCCGCAAAAAAACAAAAACATAAACGTGCTCCTGCTGGGGATAGATGCCGATATCACCGACGGAAGCCGTACAGACACGATCATGGTCGTCTCTTTCGATCCGGAGGGGGAAGGGGCATCGATGCTTTCCATTCCACGGGATACCTACGTGAACATAAAGGGCTACGGCTATGACAAGATCAACCACGCTCATTCATACGGGGGGATCCCGCTGACCCTGGAAACTGTGGAGAAATTGCTGGGCCTGGAAATGAACTATTATGCCCGCATCAACCTGCAGGGTTTTGAAGCGATCGTCGATCTGCTGGGAGGAGTCGTTATCGACGTGGAACCGGAAATCGCCCGGGTTGAACCTATCCTGCGCAGCGGATCTCAACGGTTGTCCGGCAGGGAGGCGCTTTCCTATGTGCGGGTAAGGAAAGTAGGATCCGATTTCGGAAGGATCCAGAGGCAGCAGGAGTTCCTTCTGGCCGTTGCCAGGCAATCATTGAATGCTTCGAATGTGACCAAGATGCCCCGGTTTGTAAATTTGCTGGGTGACAACCTCATCACCAATATCCCCCCGCTTAAAATGCCGCAGCTCGGCCAGAAGTTGCTGCGCATCAATCTGGATTCGGTAAAAAGCGGTTACCTCCCCGGGGAGGATGCCTATATAAACGGGGTTTATTACTATATATTGGATGAGGCGGGCAAACAGCAGATGCTCAAAGATCTTGACATGCGTTGACCGGACTATTTTCCCTGCCCCAACACCAGATAGCCTCCCAGGGCCAGCGACAGAAGCCCCACCAGCTTGTACCAGTTGAAAGGAATGGACTGCAGGCCGAACAGGCCAGAATGATCGATGAGCATGGCGGTGGAAACCTGGAAGATAATGATGGCGGTGGTGGCACTGGCAACCCCGATCCGGGGGATGGCCACGACTACCCCGTAGATGATGGCCACACCGAGAATACCGCCCAGAAAACTGTACCACGGGGCCCGGCCCACATCGAACAGATTTCCGTCATTGAGTTTCAGGGCAAAGAGGATGCCCAGGAAGGCCAGGCCGATGACGTGGACGAGCAGGGTAGCCTCCAGCAGGCCTGTCTCCTTGCTTAAAACGGAATTTAATGAACCCTGGAGTGCCATTGCTGCTCCGGCCAGGGCGGCGATCAACAGGGCTGACCAATATGAATTCATCATTGTCTCCATGTTTGTAGCGGCCGACAGCAGCAGAGCGGCCGTTTACTTCAAGAAAGTCGGATCTAAACTTATTGTGGCATAATATGTTTGAAATATGCGCGCTGCCGGGAGATGAAAGGGTCGGTATTTCCCGGGAAATATCCATGAGAGTCGGGATAGGCAAAAAAAAGTCGCAAATCGGGAGAAATAATTATGAACGAAACAGGCCGTTTTTTTACGCTCACGATCGACGGGGCAGAGATCAAGGGTCAGGCTTTTGTCCCGGCCGGGGGGATGGATCGAGGGGCCGGGCTGATCATCTGCCATGGTATACCCTCCGGCAGCACCCATCGGAGCCCCAAACGGCAGGGCTATGAGCATCTGGGACGCTTCTTCTCCCGTCGGGGCCTGGCCACGTTGATCTTCAATTTTCGCGGCACCGGGTCAAGCGGAGGCAACCTCGATCTGGTCGATTGGACTGCAGATCTCCGGGAAGTTATCGACTATTATTTCCGCACCTGCGGGCCTCACCCTGCAGGCCTGATCCTGCTGGGCTTCAGCGCCGGCGCCGCCGTCTCGGTGGAGGTTGCCGCTCATGATCGGCGGGTTGCGGCCCTCGCCCTAGGTGCTTGCCCGCAGGACTTCAGGTTTTTTACCGAGCGGCTACCGGGGGTGGATCTGTGGGGCTGGTTCAAAGCGGCGGGGATGTTCCGGCAACCAGAGAGCCTGTCTTCCCCCGAGAAATGGTTGAAGAGGTTCCTGAGCGTATGCCCGGCAGATAGAATAGAGCAGATTTCACCCCGCCGCCTCCTGATCATGCACGGCGATGAAGACGAGATGGTTCCCTGTATGCACGCGGAAGAACTCTATCGGCGGGCGGGCAAGGGGATGGACAAGAGAATGGTTATCTTCCCCGGGGCCGGGCATCAACTGCGCATCTTGCGGCGAGTGTGGCGCTACCTGGCCCACTGGCTGGATGAAACGGCCACGCTGTGATCAAACCCTGCTTCAAGGTGGAATGATACCAGGAGTGGAAAGAGGCAAACCGTGGGAAAAGGAAGTGTTGGGACAAAAGATGATAAGGTGGCTTGAGCAACGAAAGAAAATTCAAGGGGGAATTTACACCATAAAATGGATTTTACACACCCGAGAAGTGTCCGGTATACTGGTGTAAATTCAGGTGGCAGTTTTGTAGGGGGTAGCAGGAAAGGCCACCGTTCCTCTGGAAACTTGTTAGACCAGATGATCATGTCCGGGCTGTATCCGGTTACCGGGAGAAAAGATGCATTCTGCTTTACTGGATGCCCGTGGTTCCGGTCAGTGTGCGGTAGAGTTCCTCGGTCATCTGCCGATCATGGCAGTTGATGATCACGTAACCGTCAGCGTGGAAAATATAGAGAAAGGGACCCTGCCATGCTTGCAGGTAGAGCCTGCCCCTTCCCATGTCTTCCACCGCGAAATGGCCTTTTCTGAATGGGCCGGCATCGAATCCGTTCACCTTGCGGGTGATCGGCGGCATCGTCTCTTTCAGGGCAACGTCCTCGATGTCGGACAGGGGGAGGCTGACCCCGTAGATCCCCCCGATTTCCAGCGAATCACCTTCCACCTGGATGGGAGGCGGGAGGCTGCTGTAGATCATCGTTCCTGCAACGGCCAGCCCGAAGAGAGCCAGAACCCCCAGCACCAGCCCCAGAACGATCCGATCCCTTCTTGTTACGGGGTTATGGTCAAATCGCTGTGCTTTTATCAGTATGAAAAAGATGGCGGCGATGAAGAGGCTCCAGGAGATCAGGTCAAGATAGGGGATGGCAAGGTATCCGAGCAGCCCGGCGAGCAGAAACAGGGCACCCAGGGTGAAGAGCCAATTGCCCAAAAAGTTTCCCAATCCCTCGATGTCCACATTTTCTTTCCGCGCCCGGGACATCGTGTTGTAACCGGCAATCAGCCAGTAAAATTTGAAATGTTTTATCAGGATACCCGGTACGATCAGCAGCAGCGCTACGCCCAGGTATATGTATGGATGGCTCACCCAGGATTCCTCCTTCGGCGCCGACCGTTAAACAGGTACGGTTGCATCACGGCGCGGGTTTGCTGTCGGCCGCCTTCGGGATTTATTTTTATAGGGAAGATGTTGCCGCTCACGGCGGCATCTCTCAGATACCTCAACCCTTGCCCAGATAGCCGATCGATTGGACCGTTTCACCCTTCACGAGCACGGGCACCTTGTTGGCGTTGTAAATTTCTTTTACTTTTTTCAGGGCATCGTGGTCATGGGAAACATTGTGCAGCCGGTAGGAAAGACCTTCCTTTTCCAGCTGTTCGATCTGTCCGCGGCAATGGGGACAGCCATCCTTTATGTATAGATCCAGCATCGGCAGCACTCCTTTCTGTCCATTGAATGATATTATTTACCCTGGACCATGTCATGATCCAGGGACAAAGCCCCGGGGTCCGGTACTTCAGGTAGCCTTGAGTGTATCTGGCACCTCGTGCTCCTGCACCGCAGGAGTTTATCCACGGAATATTCATTTTTTGCCGATACTCTGCCCGGTCCGATCCGGATCGTAGCGTTTCAGAAACAGCGAATTGGTCACCACCGTCACCGAACTCAGGGCCATCGCCGCACCGCCAACAACGGGCGTGAAAATACCGAAGATGGCCAGGGGCACGGTGATCAGGTTGTAGAAAAAAGCCCAGAAAAGGTTCTGCCTGATCTTGCGCAGGGTGCGCCGCGAGAGGCGGATCGCGGAAGCGATTTTCCGCAGATCGCCTTTCACCAGGGTGATGGAGGCGCTTTCCATGGCTATATCCGTCCCGGTGCCGATGGCCATTCCCACATCGGCCGTGGCCAGGGCGGGTGCATCGTTGATCCCGTCGCCGACCATGGCCACCACGTGTCCGGCATCTTTTAGCTTCTGCACTTCCTCGGCTTTGTGCTGCGGTAATACTTCGGCAATGACATTGGTTATTCCTACCTGTCTGGCGATGGAGCGGGCCGTGTTTTTCTGGTCACCGGTGAGCATGTAAAGATCCAGGCCCATCTGCTGCAACTCGGCAATGGCCCCGGTGGCGCTCTCCTTGGCCGTGTCGGCCAGGGCCAGCATCCCGCAGAGGCAGTCTTTTCTCATGGCCATCATCACCGTTTTGCCCTCTCCTTCCCAGCGATTTTTCTCTTGAAGCAGCGGGGAGATATCGATGCCAGCTTCATCGGACAGCTTCTCGTTGCCGATCAGCCAGGAGTTGCCACCCAGATCGAACCTGATCCCCTTCCCGGGCAGAGCCTCGAAATTATCGACCTCTTCCGGCGGGATCCCCCTTCTTTCCGCTTCCATGACCACGGCCTGCCCCAGGGGGTGTTCCGATCTTTTTTCCCCGGAAGCGATGATGCCCAGAAGTTCTTCTTCAGTGAAGGGGGCCAGGGCGGCAATATCCGTTACCGCCGGGGAGCCCCGGGTGATGGTCCCCGTCTTGTCCAGGACGACGGTATCGATTTTCTCTGTCCGCTCCAGGTGTTCCCCGCCCCTGATGAGAATGCCCTTCCCCGCACCCACGCCCGTTCCCACCATGATGGCCGTGGGGGTGGCCAGCCCGAGTGCACAGGGGCAGGCCACGACCAGAACGGTGACCATGTGCATCAGGGAATTTTCGAAACCTGCCCCGCTGATGTACCAACCGACGAAGGTGATCAGGGCGATGGCTATTATGGCCGGAACAAAAACGTTGGAAACCCGGTCGGCCAGGCGCTGGATCGGGGCCTTGGTGCCCTGCGCTTCCTCCACCAGGCGGATGATCTGTGCCAGGACCGTGTCCTGCCCCACCTTGGTGGCCCGAAAAGTGAAGCTGCCGTAATTGTTGATGGAGGCGCCGACGACTTCATCGCCGGGATTCTTGCCTACCGGCATGCTCTCGCCGGTAAGGTGCGATTCATCGATGGTGGTGTTTCCTTCCTCGATAACCCCGTCCACGGGGACCCTCTCTCCCGGGCGTACCACGACCAGATCACCGGGCAAGACGCGATCCGCGGGTATATCTGTCTCCACACCGTCACGGAGCACGCGGGCTGTTTTGGCCTGCAGTTCTATCAACTTTTCGATGGCCTCCGAGGTTCTTCCCTTGGCCACGGTCTCCAGCAATTTGCCCAGCAGGATGATGGTGATGAGCATGGCTGCGGATTCGAAGTAAATGTGCCCCCAGCCGGCTATCAAAGAGGCCAGACTGTAGAAATAGGCCACCGATGTACCCAGCGACACCAGGACATCCATGTTTGCACCGCCGGTTTTGAGGGAGCGGTAGGCCCCGGAATAGAAGGTCCAACCGGCGAGGAATTGAACCGGTGTGGCCAGGGCCAGCTGCACCCAGGGGTCGATTTTGAAGGACAGTCCCAGATGCGAGGAGATCATCATCGCCGCCAGGGGGAGGGTGAGGATAACCGCCAGGATGAACCTGAACAGTTGTTGGTTTCTTTCCCTCTTCCTGGCTCCTGTTACCTCGCCGGAGGCAAGATCCTGGGGCAGATGGACGGTGAAGCCCAGTTCTTTCACCGCTCTTTCCATCTCTGCAGCGCTGGTCATCCCGGGAATATAGGCGACCCTGGTTCTGCCTGTGGCCAGATTGACAGCGGTCTCCTGCACACCGGGCAGGGAGTTCAGCCTGCCCTCGACCCGTGCAGAACATGCCGTGCATGACATCCCGGAAATCAGCAATTCCTGTTGTGCGGCCGGAACCCCGAAACCCAGTTCAGCGACTCGTTCCACCATCTTTCGGGGTTCAATTTTGCCTGGATCGTAGTTTATGGTGCCCTTTCCCGCCAGCGGATTGACGTTTGCAGAAGAAATTCCGGGCAACGAGAGCAATCCTTTTTCCACCCTGGCGGAACAGGCGGCACAATTCATTCCTGTGATGGGAATGGTTATGGTCGTCTGATTGTTTCTTTGGTCCATAACTTCAGTTGTCATCGCTTGCTTCCTCCTTCTCTCAACTTACCTTATCATCCGGGAGATCGTCTTCAGCAGCTCATCGAAAACACGTTCATCGCCTTCCATGAGTTGATCCCTGATACAGGACTTCATGTGCTTTTCCAGCAACAATCTGGCTACACCATCGATGGCGGATTTGGCCGAAGCGATCTGGTTCAAAATATCATCGCAGTATGCTTCATCTTCGATCATCTTTCTGATCCCCCGCACCTGCCCTTCAATGCGGTTGAGCCTTACAACGAGCTGCCGGACTGCCTTCTCGTCCTGCCAGCTTCTCTTTTTTTTCCCGTCATGACAGCTCTCTTCAATCTTCTCCACTACCATCACCTCAACTTGCAAATATACTATACCCCCCTACCCTATTCCCCATTATACAGCGGGCCCGGCCGGGGAACAATCCCGGCGGCGCAGGAAGGCAGGCCATGTACAGGGTAATATGCAGCAATATCGGCCTCTTATCCCCCGGAATTGGGTTTTTCGTGGTTTTACTTCTTGGCCGTCCCAATTGCCGGCCCTGAAATTCAAAATAAGTGGTCAGAACATAAATTTGTTGTGATTGACCCGTTTTCTGGATATTTGGTATAATTTTCTGGGGATACTATCCGGGAATGACACATCCAGGTGCCCGGTGGTGTCTACCATATCGATGGGAGCGGAGTTTGTTTCACCTCTCCCGGGCGGAGGAATGTAGATGAACATACCCTTTCCTTTCGAACTCCTGTTGTGTTTCGGGTGGCTCAGCATCATGTTGCTGGCGGGGACCTTGCTCCGCGCCACGGTCCCCTTCTTGCAGAGGTTTCTATTTCCCAGCTGTCTTATCGGCGGCGTGTTGGGGCTGGTCCTGATGCATTACAATGTTATCGATGTTCCGGTAAACATGCTGGAAGGTTTCGCTTACCATCTCTTCAATATTTCCTTCATTTCCCTGGGGCTCACTCCGGGGGAACAGGTTGCAGCGGCGCCGGGTGGAGGCAAGGATAGGGTCAGGGGGGCGGTCTGGATGGCGCTGGTTCAGGGAATCTCCTGGCCGCTGCAGGCGATCATCGGGGGTCTGGTGGTGCTTGTCCTGAATATTTTCCGTTACGACCTGTTTTCCACTTTCGGGTTTCTGGCAGCTCTCGGTTTCACGGAGGGGCCGGGGCAGGCGCTCTCCATCGGCAAGGTGTGGGAGGGGGCCGGGTTTCAGTTTGCGGCTACCATCGGCCTGACCTTCGCGGCTGCAGGATTCATGGTCTGTTTCTTCCTGGGCGTTCCCCTCGCCAATCGGGGTATCCGCAAGGGGCGGTCGCAGTATGTACCACAGGCGCTCTCCCGGGATTTTTTCAGGGGGCTGGTCAGCAAGGGGGAGAGGAAAGAACCGGCCGGTTTCCAGACAGCCCACGCCGGCAATGTGGATAGCCTGGCACTGCATTTTGCCCTGGTGGGGCTGGTTTATATCCTCGCTTATCATCTCATAAAATTTGTGGGGGGCCTGCTCGGCCCGGAAATGGCCGATATGCTCTGGGGTTTCTTCTTTTTCGCGGGTCTGCTGCTGGCCCTGCTTCTGAGGACATTGATGTCACCGCTCCAGGTTGATCATATCATCGATGAGGGAGTTCAGCGCCGCGTTACCGGTTGGGCGGTGGACTTTCTGATCGTGGCCACCACCATGGCGATACAGCTGGTGGTGGTCAGGGAGTTCATAGTGCCCATACTGATCACGGTTGCTCTGGTTACCGCGGCCACGATGGCGGTCATCTTCTATCTGGGCGGCCGCCTGCGCCGGAACAGCCTTGAGCGCACGATGGCCATATTCGGCACCTGCACGGGGACGGTCTCAACCGGCCTGCTGCTCCTGCGCATCGTCGATCCCGAGTTCAGGACCGGCACGGCATTGGAACTGGGGATCATGAATATTTTCAGTGCTCCGGTTATCCTCGTTTCCATGCTGCTGATCAACGCCCCCGTCCTCTGGGGTTGGTCCCTGGGGAAGACCCTGCTGGCATTTGCAGGCATTCTTGCCGTGGCCCTGGTGGGCATGATCATCCTGCGCTTCTGGAAAGAAAACACGGAAACATGATTTGTCCGGACAACACCTTCTGACCGGTATTTTCCGAAATTTTTATTCCCAACGGAAGAAACGGATGGCCACGAGCAGGGAGACGACCAGCCATCCCCCCAGGACGGCCAGATTGGTAGCCGGGGTATGCAGCGGAACCTGACCGGTGATCTGGTGGCGAAGAAGATCGGCCAGATAGGTAAGGGGTATTGCCTTCATGATCGGTTTGATGAAATCCGGCATCACCTCTATGGGGAAGAAGATGCCGGAGAGGAACATCATCGGAAACTGCACCAGCTGGATGACGCCGTTGCCGCTCTCCTCCGATTTGACGAAGCAGGTCAACATGTATCCGAAACTGACAAACACCGCTGCCCCCAGGATGACGATACCGATGAGTGCCGGCCAGTTGCCCACTATATTGACCTTGTAAAACAGGTGGCCTATGACCAGGATCAGCACGGTCTGGATCATGGCCAGAAAGAGACGCACGGTGATTTCACTGGCAATCAGAAGGCCCCTGGGCAAGGGGGTCACGTTGAGCTGGCGCAACACCTTGCGTTCACGGAGTCCCACGATATGCAGCGAACCAAAGAGTCCGAGCTGCATCAGGGCCATGGCCAGAACACCGGGAATCAGGAAATCGACCGCCCGCAGATTGTCGGCCTGGACAGCCTCGGTGCTGATGATGAATACCCGCGGCCTTCCGGTCATACCCCGTTCAATTTCCTGGAGTATCTCGCTGACCGAGGAAACGAGGACCCGGTTCACAGCCTGATTGTGTTCATCGTAGTAAAAAGTGATCTCGAGCTGTTCTCCCCGGGACAGGAGGGTATCGGGATCGGGAGGAAGCAGGATGACCAGTTGCCGGGATCCATCCTGCAATGCTTCCAGCTCGCCTTCCCTGGAGCCGACGTGGACGGTAAATGCATCCGTTTGATCGAGGGCCAGATACAGGGCGCGGCTGACCTCGCCATCATCCCCAACCAGGCCGATGGGAAAATCGGCGATAACGGTATCATCGGAGAAGATGGTACCGAAAAGCAAGATGAACAGGAGTGGGAAAGCCAGGAACCAGAATAGAACCATGCGATCCCTGAACATATTTTTGGCGGTGGCCCTGACCAGTTCAAGGTAGGTTTTCATTCCCTGATCCTCCTTCCGGTCAGTTTCAGAAAAAGATCTTCCAGGGTAGCCCGCCGCACGGTAAAGTTTTGCACGTCTATGCCCCTGGCGGCAGCCAGGGACAGAACAGCTTCCATGGTTCGGATTGCATCGGTGGTGTAAAGGGTGACGGTGTCTCCGTTGCTTTCGGCCCGCTTTACCCCGTCCAGTTGATGAAGTTCGTCCTCGCCGGAGAACCCGGGGGCGTCGAATTCAATGGCCTGTTCTTGAAATTGCGCGGCAATCAGTTCCGAGGGGCTGCCCAGGGCGATGATGCGGCCGAAATCGATGACCGCCACCCGGTCGCAAAGATATTCGGCCTCCTCCATGTAATGGGTGGTAAGCACCACCGTCTTGCCTTCTTGTTTCAGAGTGGCGATGACCTCCCAGAGGAGACGCCTGGCCTGCGGATCGAGCCCCGTGGTCGGCTCGTCAAGGAATAGCAGTTCCCCATCACCGATCATGGCGATGGCTATGGCGAGGCGTTGGGACTGACCGCCCGACAATGTATTGGTCAAGCTTGCGGCTTTGTCTACAAGATCAACTCGTTTGAGTACCTCGGCGGGGGACAGGGGATGGCGGTAGAAACTGGCAAACAACCGGAGAATCTCGGTCACCTTGAGTCGCGGATAAAGGGACACACTCTGGAGCTGCATGCCAATCCTGGATTTCAGCTTGCTACTGCCGGTACCCGGGTCCATGTCCAACACCGTTACCCTGCCGGCATCGCGCTGACGTAGGCCGGCGAGGATTTCCACGGTGGTGCTTTTTCCGGCGCCATTGGGACCCAGCATTCCGAAGATCTCGCCCCTTTTCACGGTAAAGTCAATTCCATTCACGGCTTTTACCGGGCCGTAGCTCTTCTGCAGACCGGAGACCACGATACAATTTGGTTGATCGAAGGTTTCAGCATTGTTGTGAACGACTTGCACAGCCATTACCTCGGTGTTATGTTATTAGCGCTATTGTTACAACATTGATAAATTCGGGAAAAGTGAGTAAAATCCCTTCATTTTTCCTTTCGATCGGGAAAAAACCATTTTCTTCAGTACCTGAAAGCTATCCAAGAGTGGAAGACTTGCATAAACAGGGCTTCCTCTGAATTTCCACGCGTTACCCGCACCACGGCAAACGGAAACTATTTCTTCTTGATACCGGAACAGGAACCAGAGTTTTTCAACAACAAACAGTAATTTTTCTGCCGGAGTTCATTTACTTCCATGGCAGGGATGATGATAGGCAAGTTGGTGGTCATGGCGGTGAAGACGTTTTTCAAGTTGGCCCCCCCACGGCTCCCCGGTAGGGGGTCTGCACCGCGTTGTATCAATTGACACTGGATTTGAGGGTTGTTATAATTATTTTTGAGAAACCTGTGTTGGATGTCGTTAAATTGGTCATAATTGTTGAAAAATTCCTCGATCTGTAGGATTGCTCCTTCATTCCCGAAGCCTTGAAGATGGGATCTCCCGGGAGATAAATATTCCGCTTTCTCCCCCCTGCATCGAGGCAGGAAAGGTGATTGCAGCCATGCTCTATGATGTAATTGTGATCGGCGCGGGTATATCGGGTGCCTCCGTGGCAAGAGAATTATCAAGATACAAGCTCAAGATCGCCATTCTGGAAAAAAACAATGATGTGGCCGAGGGGACGACCAAGGCGAACAGTGCCATAGTGCACTGCGGTTACGACCCCGTACCCGGAACATTGAAGGCCAGATTCAATGTTCTCGGCAACCCCCTGTTCGATCGGCTTTCCGAGGAACTGGATGTGCCTTTCAAGAGAACGGGATCCATGGTTGTTGCTTTCAATGATGAAGAATTGCAAGTTCTGCAGGACCTCTACGATCGCGGTATGGCCAACGGGGTCAAGCGGCTCCGCATCCTCGATGCGGAGGAGGTTGCAGAACTTGAGCCCAACCTCAATGACACGGTGGTCGGGGCGCTCCTGGCTCCGGACTGTGGCATAGTTTGCCCCTTTGAATTGACCGTGGCTCTCACCGAAAATGCCCTGGAGAACGGGGCTCAACTTTTCCTTAATCGGCAGGTTGAAGATATACAGAAAATTGGGGATGAATTCAAGGTTATCACCAACGATGGTGTTTTCAAGACTCGGTATATAATCAATTGTGCCGGGCTGCATGCCGATGAGATCTACGGGATGGTCACCGAGTCCGATTTCAGGATAACCCCACGCCGGGGGCAGTATTTTGTGCTGGACAAGACCGCGGGCAACCTGGTGAGCATGCCCATCTTTCAGTGCCCCGGTAAGATGGGCAAGGGGGTGCTCGTTCTGCCCACCGTGCATGGCAACCTCCTCGTGGGCCCGGATTCCGAGGATGTCGATGAGAAGACAAATTTCGCCACTACCCGTGCCCGGCTTGATTATGTCAGGGCGGAGGCGGCGAAAACATGTTCGCGCATTCCATTCAATCAATGTATCACACAATTCACGGGTTTGAGGGCTACCCCGGATGGCGGCGATTTTATCATCGGTGCCTCCGACCGGGTCAAAGGGTTCATCAATGTGGCCGGCATCGAATCCCCGGGGCTGACTTCGGCTCCGGCCATCGCCCTTCATATCGTGGAGATCATGAAAGAGATCACCGGCGGGCTGGAGGAGAAGGAGGACTTCAACCCCCGGCGCCGGAAGGTGATCAGGTTCAGCGCCCTGAGCCCCGAGGAGAAGGCGGCTCTGATAAAAAAGGATCCGCTCTACGGAAGGATCGTCTGCCGCTGTGAGCAGGTCACCGAGGGGGAGATCGTGGATGCGATCAGAAGAAAAGCGGGGGCCACTTCCCTGGATGGGATCAAACGGCGGGTCAGGCCGGGGATGGGCCGCTGCCAGGGAGGTTTCTGCAGTTCCCGGACCATGGAGATTCTCTCGCGCGAGCTGCAGATAAGCGTTCTGGATGTGGTCAAGAAGGGCAAGGATTCCCGGGTACTGACCGGAACCACAAAAAAGGGGATACCCGAGGAGGGAAGACGATGACCGATCACGAGATCATCGTTATTGGCGGTGGCCCCGCGGGGCTTGCGGCGGCAATAGAGGCCAGAAGGAGCGGTGTCGACGACATCCTCATCCTGGAGAGGGAGAGCGAGCTGGGGGGGATACTGCAACAGTGTATCCATTATGGTTTCGGACTGCACATCTTCAAGGAAGAATTGACCGGTCCGGAGTATGCCGAAAGATTCATTGACGAGGCAAAGGCGTTGGCCATACCTTGCAAGACGGACACGATGGTTCTGGATATCTCCCCGCAAAAAGAGGTTTCCTTTGTCAATCCCGTGGATGGGTTCAGGACAATCAAAGCCAGGGCGATCATCCTGGCGATGGGGTGCCGTGAAAATACAAGGGGGGCCATCGGCCTTCCGGGTTCAAGACCCGCGGGCATCTTCTCCGCGGGGGCCGCGCAGAAATTGATCAATATCGAGGGGTACATGGTCGGCAAGAAGGTGGTTATCATGGGTACCGGCGACATAGGGCTGATCATGGCCCGCCGGCTGGCGCTTGAAGGTGCCGAGGTGAAGGCGATCATGGCGCGCAAGCCGTACCCGGGCGGGCTGACCAGGAATGTGGTGCAGTGCCTCCACGATTACAATATCCCCCTGCTGTTGAAGCATACGATAACGAGCGTTTCCGGGGAAGAACGGGTCGAAGGGGTGACGGTGGTCAAGCTTGATGACAGGGAGAGGCCCCTGCCCGGTACGGAGGAATTCATGGAATGTGACACGCTTCTGCTTTCGGTGGGGCTCATACCGGAGAATGAACTTTCCCTGAAGGCGGGCGTGATGATGGATCGGGGGTCCAGGGGGCCGGTGGTGAGTGAGTCCCGGGAGACAAGCGTCGAGGGTATCTTTGCCTGCGGGAATGTTCTCCACGTTCATGACATCGTTGACTTTGTAACCGAGGAAAGCCGGATAGCGGGGCGGGCGGCAGCTGATTATGTTAGGGCCGGATCCGGAGAGCGGGAACCTGGCGGCCGGAAGATAACGGTCAGACCGGAACGCGGTATAAAATATATTGTGCCGCATACCATCGATGTGGCAAAGATCGGGGAGAGCATCGATCTCATGTTCAGGGTGGACAGAATGTACAAGAAGGCGAGGTTGATCCTGAAGGGAGACGGGAGGATATTGAAGACCAGGAAAGGTATCCGTATCTATCCCGGCGAGATGGAGATGATGCCCCTGCGGGCCGACATGCTGAAGGACGTTTCTGTTCTCTCCGTGGAGGTCGAGGAGGTGCCGGAAGAATGAGCAAGAAGGAGATCATCTGCATCGTCTGTCCGGTAGGATGCAAGTTGCTGGTCGAGGAGAACAGGGAGGCTGAAGGCGGTTACACCGTGGAAGGGCACACCTGCAAGCGGGGAATCAAATACGGGATCGAGGAGATGCGCGATCCGCGCAGGAATATATGTTCCACCGTGCCCATCACGGGGGCAGCTCTGGGGCTGCTTCCCGTCAGGACGAACCACCCCATCCCCAAGGATATGATTTTTGATTGTATGAAGGAGATAAACAAGGTCAGGGTAACTGCGCCTGTCAAGGTGGGGGATGTGATCATCAAGAACGTTCTGGGCACGGGGACGGACATCGTTGCCTCGAGAAGCATGGCAGAGGCCGGCTGAGAGTTGCGGCGGGGGCATTTTTATGGCAGGTAGAGGATGGAAACGGGGCCCCCTGCCGAAAAACAGGGGAAAGTCAGCAGGCGCGGGGGTTGCCATTGGTCAATTTTCATATATATTTTTTGATATGCGGCAGGGAGTTGTTTCTGCCATCTCATCATGCCATCCCTTTTTTCATGGGGTTCTTTTTTTTATTCCGGACATTTTTTCGCCACCCGTGCGGGCAGGTGTGGTTTGATGGAGGCGTGATCATTGCCCCTGGAGAAATGGTAATCGTGGTTGGCCGATTATTTTATTATAAAGAGGAAAAAGATAGTATATTATATATGAAGAGATGCTGTTTCTGGGCAGGGCCGCGGAGCATCTTCTGGACTACCACAGGGCAACGGAGGTCAAGGTAAAAGTGGAAAACAAAAACATCAGTTTTGATTACTCGATGGCGGAAGGCTTTTTAACCCCGGAACAGATGGAGAAGGCCAGGCCCCGGGTCGAGAAAGCGCATACGCTTCTTCACGGTCGCCGGGGGCCGGGCAACGAGTTCACGGGGTGGCTTGACCTGCCCGGGGATTACGATCGCCGGGAATTTGCCCGCATCAAGGATGTGGCTGCAAGGATCGGCCATATCGCCGAAGTTCTGATCGTAATCGGCATTGGCGGCTCGTACCTGGGTGCCCGTTCAGCTCTGGAGGCGCTAAAACATACATTTTATCATCATCTGCCCTCCCGGCAGAGAAAAACTCCGATGGTCTTTTTTGCCGGCCATCATGTCAGCGGTACGTATCTGACGCACCTGCTGGATCTGCTGCGGGACAGGGATATAGCTGTCAACGTGGTCTCCAAATCAGGGACGACGCTGGAGCCTGCACTGGCCTTCCGTGTTTTTCGCAAGGTAATCGAGGAGAGATATGGCCGGAGGGGAGTGCGCGAGCGCATTGTTGCCACTACCGACAGGGAAAAAGGTATCTTGCGGGAGATGGCTGCCGGGGAGGGATTCGAAACATTTGTGGTGCCCGATGATGTGGGGGGTAGGTTTTCGGTCCTGACCGCGGTGGGGTTGCTGCCCATGGCCGTGGGGGGGATCGACATCGACCGGGTCATGGAGGGGGCAGAGGATTGCCGTCGCCTGTGTGCCAATGTTGATCTGGATGCAAACCCCGCTTATCAGTATGCAGCCGCAAGAAACCTCCTTCATGAACAGGGCAAGACCACCGAAATACTGGTCAACTACGAGCCCTCTCTCTATTATTTTGGCGAGTGGTGGAAACAGCTGTTCGGTGAAAGCGAGGGGAAAGATGGCAAGGGAATCTTTCCTGCCACCTTGAATTTTTCCACGGATCTTCATTCCATGGGACAGTACCTTCAGGAAGGGCGGCGGGATCTCTTCGCAACCACGATATGGATGGGGGAGGCGGCCGCGGATATGGTCGTTCCGGAGGCCGACGAAGATAAAGACAGGCTGAATTATCTGGCCGGCCGTTCTTTCTCCGACATCAATGAGAAGATCCGCCTGGCCACGATGCAGGCCCACAGTGCCGGGGGTGTTCCCAATCTCATGGTCAAAATCGGCGGGATGACCCCGTATCATTACGGGCAGATGGTCTATTTCTTCGAGAAGGCCTGCGCGATAAGCGGGTATCTTCTGGGTGTCAATCCTTTCGACCAGCCGGGTGTGGAGGCTTACAAGAAGAGGATGTTTGCCCTTCTGGGCCGTCCCTGAGATATCCAAACCGGTTCTGAAAAATTCGCTGAAAACTGACCGGCGGCATGACTGCCTCCGGCTGCCTCCGGTTACCTTCGATTACCCCGACTACCTCCGGTGCCCATCCGGTTACAATTCAATTTGTTCGAGGGGCAAGAATAGGATTTTTGCAACAGTAACCATGGAAACATCCTTTCCACGGAGTTTTGTTTGCTGCCATGGCAATGACAGGAAGGTGGAGGAGACTGGCCCTTGAGGAGATCTTTATTCTCCCATGCAGGAAAACGGCATAAAATGTGCGAATCTAAATAGAGAAGCCTGATAATCTGTAGTCTGTGTCCATTCATATTTCAGAACTCTATAATTGAATTGCAACATTGGCATTTCTCCGGGCGCCTGTTCCCCGGATGCGGACAAAATAACAATTCAACCGGAAAAGAGGGATCGTTGAATGAAGAAACTGGCACCTTTTACTTTACCCAGGCAGATATTGTATTCGGTCGGCAGTCTTTCCTTCAATCTTACCGAGAGGATGATTCTTCTCTACGCGGCATTCTACTATCTACCGCCCAAGGAATATGGACTGCCCGAGCTTTTCCCCGGACAGACATTCTGGGGGATTCTGACCATCTTCGGTCTGGTCATGGTTGTGGGACGTGTCTTTGATGCCCTGGCCGACCCCGTTGTGGCTTCACTCAGTGACCGCAGCACTTCCAGGTTGGGGCGGCGCAAGGTGTTCAAATTGATCAGTGCCCTGCCGATGGCCCTGGCTGCGGCCCTGATATTCTTCCCCCCTTTCAACAGCAGCGAGAACATCATCAACGGGATCTGGTTTGGTATCGTGATGTCGATCTTCTACATCGCTTTCACGGCATATGCCAACCCTTTTCTGGCCCTCGTGTCCGAATTGGGCCAGGATGAATCCACGCGCATCAACATGAATACATTCATAGCCATACTGGGGTTGCTGGGTGTGGCGCTGGTTACCGTTGCCTTCACGCCCATCGTCACCTATCTGCAGAGCAGGGGAGTCGGGATCCGGGAATCTTACCAGTGGGCGGCACTGGGCTTTGCGGCCATTGCTTGCATTGCGGGATATATCTCACTTCTTTCTTACGATGAGAAAAAACACTGCTTGCCCGTTGAACCCGTGGACACGGGTATCATCGAGTCCCTGAAAAGGACTTTTGGCGTCAAGCACTTTGTGACCTTCCTGACCGGGGAACTATTTCTTATGTTCTGCGTCAATATTGTCACCCTGGGGATGATGTACTATGCCGTGGTCATCTTTAAGAAGGATCAGGATTTCATGACCTACATTGCCGGTGCGGCTTTGCTGGGTTCCATGATCAGCTTTCCTTTTGTCAGCTACCTCGGCAAGAAGATAGGGAAGAAAAAGGTGATCGTGTTTTCGGTTGCTTTCTTTTCAGCGGCCATGATGCTCTTTTTCATACTCAGTTTCATGATGAACGAAACGTTGGTCTATGTCTGCCTGGCCCTGTTTGTTCTCTGCGGGTTTCCCCTGGCGGCCCTCTCTTCCCTGGTTTACTCCACGACTTCCGACATCGCCAGGGAAGATGCCTTGCGGACGGGGGTCAGAAGGGAGGCCATGTTCTACGGGGCCCGGGCGCTTCCCCTGAAAATTGTCATAGCCCTCTCGGGCCTTACCTTCGGGTTCTTGATATCCAAGTACGGCAAGGATGTTGCGGAACCGCTGGGGGTACAGTTGAGCTTGCTCGTGGTCTCGATCTGTGCGCTTATCGGCCTTTTCTTCTTTGTCCGCTATCCGGAAGAGAAGGTGCTCTCCAGTCTGAAAGAGCACGAACAGAAAATCGCTGCGTTGTCCGGAGACACTTCCGGCAAGAGCGGGGAGAAGGGACCGGAATCTTGATGTTCAGGGAAAACAATCGCCCGGGGAAAATGATGATCCTCGGGCACCGCGGTTCACCGCGGGAAGCACCCGAGAATACCATCCCGTCATTTTTGACTGCACTGGAAAGGGGTGCTGACGGGATAGAACTGGATGTCACCCTGAGCCGTGACAAGGCTCTGATCATCATCCATGACTACACCCTGTCAAGAACCACGGACGGACGGGGGCTGGCGGCGAGGCGCACCCTGGAGCAGTTGAAGTCGCTGGATGCCGGCTCTTATTTTTCCCGGCAATTTGCGGGAACGCGCATCCCCACCCTTCAGGAAGTCATCGAGGCTCTGGGGCGGAAGGCTTTCATCATGATAGAAATCAAGACGAGCCTGGTAGGTGCAAACATGGAGACCGCCGATGCCGTCGCGGCTGTGGTGGCCCGCCATGACCTGTACAAACGTGTTGTGGTCTCCTCATTCAACCCTTTTGCCCTGGTCAGAACGAGGAAAACGGATCCCCACATTCCCGTCGGGCTGCTGCATTTTCCGCTAGTCCCTTCCTTGCTGCAAAGGGGAAGCTTTGCAGATATGGTCAGGCCCGCCGTATTGCATCCCCATCACCGTCTGGTGAACAGAAAATACATGGAGCAGGCCCGCATGCTCGGCTGCCGGGTTATTCCCTGGACGGTCAACGCGGAGGAGGATCTGAACAGGATGATGCAGATGGGAGTGGATGGAGTCATCACCGATTACCCCGGCAGGATCAGGAAAGTGCTTGCAAAGTCGAAACGGGGGCTGTTTTTGTTCAAGGATGCAGAGCGGGGTGAAAGAAAAGAATGCCCGCAATTGAATTGAAAGAGATCGAATTTTTTCTGCTGGACATGGATGGCACCATTTACCTGGGCGATCGCCTGATCGATGGTTCCCGGGATTTTTTGCATCTCCTCAAAGAGCAGGGCAAGAGATACTGTTTTCTGACCAACAACTCCTCCCGGGGATCGGAGGCCTACCTGAAAAAACTCGGTGGCCTGGGGATAGAGGCCACCGGGGAAGAGCTGGTAACCTCCACCGATCTGCTCATTTACCATCTGGGGAAGACCGATCCCGGAGCGGTTCTCTACCCCGTGGGCACGGAACAATTCGAACGGGAACTTTCCCGGGCCGGATTCAACCTCATTCATGATTACCGGGAGGGATCCCGCCCCGATTATGTGGTCATCGGCTTTGACACCACCCTGCATTACAACAAACTTTTTGACGTGTGCCGCCTTGTGAGGGATGGGGTGCCCTACATTGCCACCCATCCCGACCTGAACTGCCCCCTTGGTGATGGAATCTACATGCCCGATTGCGGTGCGATCATTGCCTTTGTCAGGGCGGCCACGGATATTCCGCCGGCGGAGGTAGTGGGCAAGCCGAACCCGCAGGTAATTGAATATTTCCGGCATACCCGGGGTGTTGATAGAGGCCGGATGGCGATCATCGGGGATCGGCTCTATACGGATATACGGCTGGGCAGGAAAGGCAACATAACTTCCATCCTGGTCCTCTCCGGGGAATCCACCCGTGAAGATGTTGCCGATGCAGTGGACAGGCCCGACTATGTATTTGACTCTGTCCGGCAGCTCTATCAGGCATTGCTTTGAGCTGAAATGGATTGGTGAAGGGGGCAGGGTGGCAAGGGCCGCCGTTGCCTGCCGGGGCAAACAACTTCTTGAAAAAGGCCACCCGGGGATGATATAATTGAAGAGTAAATCTGCCGTGTGGGCGTGTAGCTCAGCTGGGAGAGCGTTCGGTTCGCATCCGAAAGGTCAGGGGTTCGAATCCCCTCACGTCCACCATATCAAGTAACCGAGATTGATACAATTTTAGTTTGACGGATATGGCAGGTTTGCATTGTAGAAAGTGCTTAGAAACGCATAAAATAAGGGCTTTGGGGGTTATAAAGATGACCTTGAAAGCCCTTATTTTTCTTTTGGGGGAAGATTTGGTTGGGGTTTTATATGTGGAGGATATCGGTTGCAGGGAATATGCACACACCACTAGGGAGTAATTTAGGGTAATCGTTAAAAGTATAGGTATTGTTAAAAAGTGTAAAAAAGGTAACATCTTTATATTCCTTTTAATAGTTCTTCTAAAGTGGATGCCCATTTTAAGAACGAACAAAGCGTTTTTATATAAAGTTATAGCCCGTTAAGAAGGTAATAAAGGGAAATTTATAGAACTATTTCAAAAAGGAATGCTGGGAAGATAAGAGTATAGGAAAGGTGGTGACACATTTGGAAACATTCGATTCTACTAAAAGGAGTTTGTTTGAAATACTAAGAGATACCCATGAAGGGAAAATACAACTGCCCGATTTCCAAAGGGGCTGGATTTGGGACGATGAGCGTATTAAGGGGATTCTTGCTAGTGTTGCAAAATCATTTCCCATCGGTGCCGTTATGTTTCTGGAAACAGGGAATGAAAATTTGAGGTTTAAATCAAAACCTGTGGAAGGTGTAAACCTCAATAGCGATGTAGAGCCAGATTTGCTTATCCTTGATGGGCAACAGAGGATTACCTCACTTTATCAAACAATTGCAACCTATGAGGTGGTCACCACCCGGAATGAGAAAAACTACGAAATCAAGCGCTGGTATTATATTGATATGGCAAAGGCTATGGATGAAAATTATGATCTTGAAGAGGCGATTATTTCGCTTAATGAAAACAAACAAATCAGGGAAGATTTTGGGCGAACTATTGTCCTCGATTTATCAGAGAGAGATTTTGAGTATAAAAACCTTATGTATCCTGTTTGTATGATTAACGATTATAGTACTTGGAGACGGGGCTTCAATGAATACTGGCGGCATGATAGGGATAAATCCATATTCTGGGATAATTTTGAGAGTAAGGTTATTAACAGTTTCAATAAATATATGCTCCCGGTTATAGTAATGAAAAAGGATAACCCCAAGGAGGCAGTTTGCCAAGTTTTTGAGAAGGTCAACACCGGTGGGGTACCCTTAGATATTTTTGAATTATTAACAGCTACCTTTGCCGCTGATGATTTTGAGCTAAAAAAAGATTGGCAAAAAATCAAAAAGGAATTTGCGGAACATAAGTTACTTGCCAAGGTTAGTAATACGGACATTATTCAAGCCATTACATTGCTCACCACATATGAAAAAAGGTTGGCTTCTTTACGGGCAGATGTTCCAGTTGAGGGTTTGCCCGCTGTTAGATGTAAAAGAAAAGATATGCTTGACCTATCGATTAAAGATTATTTAGAACATAGGGATTCGATAGTGCAGGGTTTTATAAAGGCCGCAAAAATACTTTTTGAACATCATATATATACCGCACGTGATTTACCCTATAATGCCCAATTAGTACCGATGTCGGCAATCTTGGCTGTATTCGGGAACAGGATTGATAATATGGGCAATAAGAAGAAATTAATGCAATGGTTCTGGTGTGGGGTTTTAGGCGAACTTTATGGTTCAGCAAACGAAACCCGTTTTGCCCTTGATTTACACCAGGTAGTCGAGTGGATTGAGAAAGGAGGGGCCAGGCCGAAAACAATTTATGATGCAAATTTTTCCCCGTCTCGATTGCATACCTTAAGAACAAGAAACAGTGCTGCTTACAAAGGCATTTATGCTTTGCTCATGGATGACGAAACTAAAGACTGGCTTTCGGCTACAAAGATTGATATTAGCACCTATTTTTCTGAGTCTATCGATATTCATCACATTTTTCCCGTGGCTTGGTGCAGGAAAAACGGCATCAGTAAAGATGATTACAATTGCATTATTAACAAAACTCCCCTATCAAGCCGTACTAATCGTATAGTAAGTGGCGAAGCTCCGAGTAAATATTTAACAAGAATACAAAAACACGCCGGAGTAAATGATGAGGAGTTTCAAAATATATTAAGATCCCATGTTCTGGCACACGAATTTCTATATACTGACGACTTTAAAAGTTTTTTTACGGATCGCAAGGAAAAAATACTACAAAGAATCGAAAAAGCCATGGAAAAGCCTATCCCAAGGGGTGTAGAACAGATTGAAGAAGGTGTTTTTGTAGATTACGAGGATATCGAAGTGGAGTAGGAAACCAGGGGTGGTGTAACTGTGTCGTTCAGGTTAGCGAAGGGGTAGAAGGGTATCCCACCATTGTCTGACAAATAACCAGCAACCTAGAAGCAGGCCGGGTGGTTCAAAGCGAATTGCCCGGCTTGTTTGTATGATGGGCATGCCGTCAATCTGTGGTGAAAGTCCACAAGGGGCGTAGTTGCCGACGAACCCCAAAGCAACTGTTTCTGCTAATCAAAAAGTGCCCCAGGATAATAATTAAAAATTCCTTCACCATAAACTATGATTTCCTATGTATGACACAATGATGGAAAATCCCAGCGAACGCTCCACCGAGAAACTGGTATTTGTCGTAAGACCATCAGGAAGTACATCAAGGAATACGAAGCCAAGAGGGTGGCTCTATTTGGCAGCCAGAATTCATCGGGGGAGGAATTGATTCAAAGCATAGTAGAAAACCCCACTTATGACAGCAGTAACCGTAAAAAACAAAACTAACCCCGGAGATTATGGAAAAGGTTCTAGATTACTTAAAGGAAAATGAAATGAAACGGGCCACGGGCCGCTCAAAACAGCAAAAAAAGAAAATAGATATCCATGAAGCCTTGATCAGGGATGGATTTGACATCAGCTATCCAACCATTTGTAACTTCACCAGGGAGGCGGAAAGAAAGCGCAGGGAAGCCTTCATCAGGCAGCGTTACATGCTGGGGGAAGTTTGCGAATTTGATTGGGGGGAGGCAAAGTTAACCATTGGTGGCCAGGATATTACCTTGCAACTGACTGTTTTTACCGGTGGCAAAGGTAATTACCGATGCTAAACTTTTCTACAATCAAAAAACAGAAAGTTTCTTAGAAGCCCATACCTCATTTACTAAACTTGGCGTTTAGGTAATTTTAGTTGCGTTGAGCCGATGTTAGGAATGTGTATCCCAGTTTATGCGTAAAACGGAACCGGTAGTATCCGGATACCCTGTTAGTTGTAAAATGGAACTACCTGCTATCACAGGTGAATTGCCTTCATCAAAATTCTACACCACATTACGCATATTCTCAATGTCAACTTAATTTGTAATTATCTTTTTTCCTTGTTAGCAAAGGGCAGCCCAAAGAAAAAATATCTGGACACTGGATTCTAAAGGTGAACTTCTAATCACTATTATGTCCAGTCTTGCTCGAGAAGAAAGCCGCTCAATATCTGAGAATGTTACCTGGGGTCAGAGAAAAAGATTTGCTGATGGGAAGATTAGTTTACCTTACAGTCGCTTTCTGGGCTATGACAAGGGTGAAGATGGTCTGCCGGAGATCAATGAAGAAGAAGCTGTTATTGTAAGGTTAATATACAGGATGTTTCTTGAAGGCTCAACACCCCATACTATTGCCAAACACTTACCGCAGAGGGTGTTTTGTCACCTGGAGGAAAGGATAGATGGCTTCAAGGCACTGTGAAAAGTATTTTGCAAAACGAAAAATATGCCGGCAATGCCATACTGCAAAAGACATTTACAGTGGACTTTTTACTAAAAGGAAAAAGGTTAACGAGGGCGAGATTCCCCGATATTATGTAGAAAACTCCCATCCGGCTATTATCGAGCCGGAGGTTTTTATATGGTGCAAAAAGAATTTGAAAGAAGAAAGAAAAGCAAACAACGGTATAGTGGAAATGGTATATTTGCTAGCCGGATTATTTGCGGCGAGTGTGGTGGTTTTTACGGGGCCAAGGTTTGGCACAGCAATAGTAAATACCGCAGGGTTGTTTATCAGTGCAATAACAAGTTCAAAAATAAAGATAAGTGTAAAACGCCGCATCTGAGTGAGGAAACCATCAAGGGGCTGTTTGTGAAAGCGGTGAATGGGCTGCTTTCTGATAGGGATGAGATTATTGCCGGATTAAAAATTGTAGAACAATCGCTTTTTGACATCCCAGCTCTTGATAGGAAACATGAGGACCTTAAGGGTGAGTTGGCAGTGGTTGCAGAAACGATTCAAAAAACTGTTAATGAAAATGCTCATGTGGCGCAAAGCCAAAAGGAATACCGCCTGAAGTATGATGTGCGGCTCACGTTTAAAATGGGACGATAATAGTGGAAAGGGTTCGGAGCGTTTGTGGGCAATATACTTGGAAAGATGTTCTTGCGGTTGACAAGGGGGTTTAGAATAGTTAACCTTTTGGAAAGGGGGCAAATGATTCCAGCAAGGGGGAAATGTGGAAGAAGTGGAACCCAAAAGATGGTTTCAGCGAAGCAAACAACCCGCCCTGCAGAAATGCCACTATACCTGCAGTCTGAAGATTAATATTACCTAGAAATAAGGAGGCCAGTTATGAAAAACATAAATTGCATAATGAAATGGATTGTCGAAAAAATAGACAGGGATTCAGATAATGTTCAGATAAATTTTAATGATGAGTCATGGCGAAAAAACATTCCCACGGGAGCCGGTTGGTATCGAATCATTACAAACACCCCAATTTGTAAGTTGTGTTCCGTGGGTCCTCCAAAAACTGAGAATAAGAAACACATAAATATTCCGGAAACCATCAATTCTTCTTCAGAATTGCTTAAACATCGCATTGCCATAAGACAGCATGGGAAAGAGTGTTATGTAGTATACAATGGGGAGGCAAAAGATCTAAGGGCTAGGGCAAGGGAACATGAAAACGGATCTGGGGGAACCTCCTGCCTGGGCTTATCAAATTATGAAAGTCTTCATGACCATGGATGGGTATTTTCTTATTTGCCGGTGTCAGAATGTAAAAAAGTTTTAGACCAAGTACAGGATGACAAACTTTTAAGAGTGGCAGTTGAGCAAGATTTGCCGGTGTCAGAATGTAAAAAAGTTTTAGACCAAGTACAGGATGACAAACTTTTAAGAGTGGCAGTTGAGCAAGGGTGGAGGGTATTTAACGGTTGGCCTATATTATGCAGAAAATAGGGTTTTAACCTCTGATCAAAAATCATTGGTAATTAGGAGACAAAAACTAGTTTGAACCTAGGCTTATTTCAGTTTAACAATGATCGATATATGAGATAAGGAATTGATCTGTGGAATAATGATTTGCCCCATGGTTGTACTAAGGTGGATGCAAGGGGTGGTGCTAATGTTCCTCGATGAAAGAGATAAATACATTCAAAATGCAATCCACGAATTGATAAGTATCTTTGGTGTTTCAGAAAATGTTTCACTAAATATTCCTTTTTCATTTAAGAAATCCGATGTTGGAAAATACGTAAAGGCTGTTGCGATGAAGATGGGCATGTCAATTAAAGTCGACATTTCCTATGTTTCCAAGGGATATTCCTCAAGTAGCGGTACTGCTTTTAAAAGTAGTCAATTGGCTAGAACAGATGCAACTGGTCGGGGGATAGAGAGTATAACAGCCCAAGTTATAATTCCGGAAAACATGCCGCTGTACGGTAGCAAAGACTTTAACAACAATTTAATAAATATCCGTGTTAGTGAGAATTGTCTTGAAAAGCCAGAAACCTTTGTTACAATAATTGCCCATGAGCTTTCCCATGTTCTGTTAAAATCAGTGCGACATCCAAAAGCAAACGATGAAATATATGCCGATCTCATGCCAATAATTTTGGGGTTTGGAGAAATAGTAAAGGTTGGCCGTAAGGTAATATCTTACTCTTTTCAAGGTAATAGGGAAATTAAGCATACAGTCACTTATGGATATTTTACTGATTCAGAGTTTGATGTGGTTGTTTCCACGATTATGCAGATTGTTACAAAAAGAAAAAATGAAAAAGAACTAATACTATCGAAAATGTCCCGACTAAAGGAGCAATGTGTAGCTTTAAAAGATAATCTTCAAAAGTTAAAATCATTCATAGGTATTGTGGATATGCAGCACAGAAAGAGTATTAACAAACAGGACAATATAAGAATTGTACAGATGCATTCTCTGGATTATTTTCAAGATATTGAATTAGGCATTAGCAATTACCAAAAAGAGTTTGACAGTATTAAGATGCACATACAACAATTAATTTGCTATACAAACAGTTCAGTAAAGAAAATGCGGGAATATAGTGATAGCCTTACAAATATCGGGATTGCTCTTGATGAAAAATGCCAAGTTGTAAAAAAAGATTTAGAAATACTAAAACGGAATATGCGGTTTTTACAAAGAATAAAAATGGGCATTAAGGATTTAATTAACAAATAGCTTTGCGAAGAAAATGGATTTTTCCGTAAGTTGCTTTTATAATAACTCAAACTTAAGGGATGTTTGGCATGTGCCTAGATTAAAAAGTTGCACACCCCTGCGATACGAATAAATATGATATAGTTAAATTGTATCAATCCGGGTTGCTATAGACAGATCAAGTAAGCGAGATTGATACAAGAAGGCCTGCCGACAACGGCGGGTCTTTTGTTGTTGAAGGGGCTTGAAAGCACGTGGGATAAGAGCTTTTTAGGTTATGAGGGTAACCTTGAAAGCTCTTGTTTTTGTTTTGGGGACGGCTGCGTTTAGGGTTTTAATACGTTTAGGATGTCGGCTGATGGAAAAAATGCACACCCCCCTTAAGGGGTTTAAGGTAATCGTTAAAAGTAGGTATCGTTAAATGGTATGGCGGTATTTTTTTGATGGCAGGGTTCGGGAACATGATACAATTTGGGAGAATCGCAAATAAAAGGATGTACTCTTGCAAGTCAAAAGGATTTTACACCGAATTATCATGTTAATCGATATGTGTTGGGCTGATTTATATGGCTGATGTTTTTTCAAAAGAAAAAGGAAGCAAAATTATGTCGAAAATCGAAAGCAAAGACACTGCCACCAAAAAGCCCACCCCAAAACGGGGCGGGCTCCTATTACCTCTATCATTATCAGTTCAAAGTTAGCGATCACGGGGTTCGTCCCTCTGTGTTCCCCAGCTTAGCGCTGCACAGGTAAATCGAGGACCCAGGGGCCGATCACACTGTAGACCGGATCGGCCAAGGTAAGGGTAACCCGGGAGGGGTTCCCTTTCATGGGGATCTCCAGGTACCGCATCCGCCCGGTTTCCTGATCAAAGGTACATCCCCAGCTTTGATTACCGTCAAGGGTAAATTCCTCCAGGGTCTCCGTGCCGGCGGGACCCAGGTCTACGTAAATACGTAGATAGTCCTGATCACCGTAGCAGATTTTTTCTGCCCGGGTCAGTTTTAAATCAAATCGGCCAAGGGTCACCGCCAGATCCAGATCTTCCTGGGAGCTGCTCACGGGAACACCAACCTTAACTTTAGCCGAGGCCTTCTCCCTAATCTGCAAAAGCGGTACTGTTAGCTGCACCTGATTTTCCCCGTCTTCCAGCCCCTCAAAGAAGAGTTCAAAATAATTTTGGGTCATCCCGCCCTGCCCGCGTAGCTGGGGGCTGTACTGTCGGCCACCGGGCCCGGTCAGGGTCAGCGGTTGATCCGCCGGCAGACCCGGGAAATATCGGCCAAGTTCCACCACTCTCCCCTTCCGGTCATTCAGGTGCACGCTGATGGCGATCCAGATACTGGTATAATCAAAAGCGGCGGCTGATACGGTAATATCTTTTTCTGTGGAAGAAGTACCGCAGCTATTCCAATCGGCCTCATCTTCGAGGATGGTCAGGGGGACTTCTGCCCTCAATGTCTCCCCCCCCTCCAGGGGCACCACCAGGGTAACCTGGCGGGTGGCACGATCAAGGGGCGGAAACTGTAACCAGGCCTGGTTACCCGCACCGCTACCGCCTAGAAAGCGGGGAGCATCTGGTGGCAAATCATAGCGGGTGCCCGCATCATCAAGGAGGTAGAGATGAAGATAACTTTCCCAACGGGCGTCATGGTCTGCTTGCCGTTTCTTCTCCTCCACTTTCTTCTCTACCTGCGGTTCGGGATGGGAAACATACCCGGGCAGCCCCTCAATATAGAGCTGCAGGCCGGTGTAATGGGGGTTGGCCAGAAGACCGGATACCTCCACGAAACCGCCTTCCCCCTCTACTCTCACCTTTTGGCGGGCAAATAAAACCCATTCATCCTGCTCTTCCTTGTCGACCAGGCCAAACCCGGGAACCAGGGTTAATATCCTCTGCACACCGGCCCAGACCCGTTCCGGGCCCACCCAGGCCATGGCCAGGGTGGCTGTGAAGAGGAGAATCACCGCCGCCGTCAGGGCCGAAGGGGTTCTTTTAAACAGGGGCCGCCGACGGCGGTGGGGAGCCTGCGGCACCCGGGCCAAGGTTTGTTTTTTGATCCGTTGCAGTGTCTCCGCTGTGGGCTCCACTTCACGGGCTAGCACGGTCTCGGAAAAGTCATCAGGCAGACCGATTGCTTCTAGAAACTGATCCAGGACTCTATCTTCACTTCTAACCCTATTCATGGGGGGACACCACCTTGTTCTCATAATCATCCAGCAACCGCTGTTTTAAATGACGGCGGGCTCGCCAGAGCCGGCTATCAACCGCTCCGCGGGAGATGCCGCAGGAAATGGCAATGGCTTCAATGCTTTGTTCCAGATAATAGCGTCGGTAAAGTATCTCTCGTGCGGAGGGCGGGAGGGTGGCCAAGGCAGAGGCAATCTGCTCCCGTTTTTCCTGTTCCAACACGATCTTTTCCGGAGTTATCGAATCGGTGAGTCCGGGCTCACCGGTTATCAAGACATCATCTACCGCTACGTTCTCACCGGCCGGGTTGTTCTTGCGTTTAAAACGCCGTCTATAATCAAGGGCCCGATAACGGGCCAGCATCAGTATCCAGGTGCGCAGCCCGGAGCGGTTCGGGTTAAATTCCTCTCGTTTACGCAGCAACTCCAAGTAGGTATCGCTACAACATTCTTCAATATCGCGTTCGTCCCCGCAACCGGCTAAAATACGTGCCACCAAGCGGTAGACCAGTGAGCCATAAAGATCAATAATTCTTTCCAGGATTTGCGGATCGTTTTGGTCTTGGCGCAGGCGGCGTTCCAGCTCTTTCTCCGTCATCTTTAAAAACCTCCACTGTTACCGGATCTTTAAACCAGAGAGCCCTCTATCTATTACTACGTCGGCTGGAATGGATTTCTCACCGGCGGCATGAGGCCCCTGCAGAGTGTCCCAAGGTTAAACCATAATTTCAACCGGGTGAGGACAGGGCGATTCAAGAAAACTTGACTGTAAACGATGTTTACAGTTTATCATTAAAGTGAAACAAAGAGTAGGGAGGGCGCGGCGCTATGCCTATAAAGGAGATTGACAACCGCCTGGAATGGAGCGGACAAATATAGAGTTTTATGAACGCGAGGGTCTCATTTCATGCTATTATCCCTGTGATTCTAGTTGGGGAGCATACGGACCACCCTTTCCCGCCGGTGCACTTCTTGATTCAATCGCTCCAAAATGTTGGTGCTGCGCAGCCGCTGCCTGTATATTTCAGGCAAAGCCATTATCACAGTAGCATCGTCAAATCCGTTTTCAAGGCAAGCCATGGTCTTTGATGCTTTCTCGCTGAAATCAGCCAGGATGCTGTTCAACAGCTTCCGAGCGGTGACCGAATCCGATGCATCAAAAAGCAGCTTTGGCTTGGGCTTCGGTTCGCCCTGTAGCCGTTTGGGGCAGTTGTCCAGGATATTACGTTTAAAATGGGTCTGGCACCTTTTCAATTCCCCCTGTCCCTCTGTCTTTTAACCAAGACGGTGATCTTTCCTGTTCCCTGCCACCCCCTGCAAAACTGCCCCCTGAATTTACACCAGTATAGCGGACACTACTAAAACGGCATGGTGGTTTATAGATTATTCTGTAAAGCATAAAAACGAATAAAACTCGTCGGGGCAAACAATGCTTAAGAATTAATTTGGACGGGCAATCGTCCTTTTTTTATGCCCATTTCGGGAAGGTGAGTATCCCTGTAAGAAAATACTCGTACCGTCAAACTCGCCAGGCAAAAAAGTATGTTGATAATTACGGGGTTCTCTCTTTTTTCCCAAAGTAGGTTGACACCGTCTGTGGATGCGTCCTGTTGGCATATTAGGCACAAAATCGTTATAATAATTTCAGGGGTATACAATTTATATTCCCAAAATACCGCGTGGAGGTGGGGCGCCCATGATCTGGACATTCAAAAAATTGTGGTATCGTATTTTTCAGTTTGCCAGTGTTAATGCATCTAAATTATTAGGCTGGCGTGAGCCGGAGCTGTTGATCGGTGAAGGCAGTATCCGCAACCTGCCCAAGGTAATCAAAAAATATGATTTAGACAATGTGTTGGTGATCACCGACAAGGTGCTCATGGAGCTGAAACTGCCGCAGGGGCTGCTGGATGCTATCGGGGAAGAGGGAATCAAGTATACTATTTACGACGGGGTGGAGGAGAACCCCTCCATTGACAATATTGAGAAAGCCAGAGCGCTTTATATCAAGAAAGGTTGCCAGGGGCTCATCGGTTTTGGCGGCGGTTCATCCATGGATACGGCCAAGATGGTGGGGGCCCGCATCGTCAGGCCGAACAAATCGGTTGGAAGGATGGGCGGTTTCTTCAAAGTGCTCCGCAAGCTGCCGCCCCTGTTTGTAGTGCCTACCACCGCGGGTACGGGCTCCGAGGCTACCTTCGGCGCGGTGGTTATTGACCGCCGGACAAAGCACAAATATACGGTCAACGATCTAAACCTCATCCCCCTGGTGGCGGTTCTTGATCCTGAGCTGACGGTAAGTCTGCCGCCGGCGATAACTGCGGCTACGGCGATGGATGCGATGACCCATGCAGTGGAATCCTATATTGCCCGGGGGGCTTCAAAGAAGTGCCGGAAGATGTCCACGGATGCGGTCAAGCTGATCGCGGCTAATGTCGAAAAGGCCTACCACGATGGTCAGAATCTGGATGCCCGCCAGAATATGCTGCTGGCCTCGTACTATGCCGGCTATGCTCTTACCCGGAGCGGCCTGAACTATGCCCATTGCATCGCCCATACTCTGGGCGGTCTCTATAATGTGCCCCACGGGCTGGCCAATGCAGTGATACTACCCTATGTGCTGGAGCACAACGGTTCGGCGATCTATCCGCAGCTGGCGCGTCTGGCGGAGGCAGTCGGACTGGATCTGGACGGCAAGAGCGAGGCGGAAAAAGCGCAGGCGTTCATTGAAGAGATAAAAAGGCTCAACCGGGCCATGGATATACCGGAAAAATTTGATATGATCCGGCGTGAAGATATCCCGCAGATGGTTGCCTGGGCGCTTAAAGAGGGCAATCCCTGGTATCCCGTCCCGAAGATATTTAATGAGCAGGATATCAAGGATGTCATCAGCCAGATCATGGCCTGAGAAAACGGCAGCAAGCGATAGCCGCTGCCGGTTTTACGTACCCGTTGAACAGAACGGGGGCAGAAGACACCACCGGGAAGAGGTGCTTTTGCTCAAGGGGGCACCTTTTCGGGCGCGCAGGGAATCTCAACCACCGGGTTTTATTTTCCATACACGGAAATCGGGCGGGTTGTTTCCGGTTTGGTTGTTTTGGGTACAAGTTCTTGTTACCAGAGGGACGGTGGTCTTTCCTGCTATCCCCTACAAAACTGCAACCTGAATTTACACCAGTATACCGGACACTACTAGGGCCAGCTTGTTGTGTCGCAAGTCATAAGGTCTTGGGGCGGTTGTTTTAAGGTTTTTTTAAATCTTAAAAGTCGTAGTGGTTTACAAAACCCGGGTTAACTGAAGGGGGTTATTTTGTGTATTACTTTGCTTACGGCAGCAATCTCTATCGGGAGCAGATGAAAAATCGTTGTCCAGATTCTATACCGGTGACCAAGGCCAGGCTTGAAGGTTATCGGCTGAACTTCAATCGGGTGGCCGACGTCCTGGAAGACGAAGGTTCGGAAGTTTGGGGTGCGCTTTATTCCGTTTCTCAAAAGGACATTGAATCTCTTGATCTCTACGAAGGGTATCCCAACACCTACGACAGGTTGGATGTGGTGGTAGAAGATGACCTCGGTAAATCCCACCGGGCGTTTATTTATGTGATGACTACCAAGGGGTGTGGGGAACCGAGCACGGAATACTACCAGATTATAGAGAAGGGTTATCGGGATTGGGGGCTGAATTCCCAGCCGTTGCTCCAGGCTTTAAAGGAAAGCTGTAAAAGGTGATGCAGAACTTTGTTCCTCATGAACGCCTTCGTGTTAAGGTTTGTTTAAAGGGGGATAATAGGCATTGAATGTGGCTGTTACCTGCCGGGAAAGGAAGATTTCATGCGGCGATGAACTTGGAAGAAATGATCAATTTTCTGGAGACGGAAACTCTCTGTTTCACGGCTTCCACTATCGGTTTAAAAAGTCTATCTTTGAAAAGGAAACCTGGTTTTCATTGTATAGATTTGAAGGCTTTCGATGAAAAACAAGCTCGGGGCCATATTGAAAAATTAATTATAAAGGAAACCCGCAACTTTTTGATGACAGGCAAGCATGAGATGCCCCTTGACCTGACATCTTTTACAAAGTTCCAGCAAGACGTTTTTGAAATCGTTGGTAGTTTGGAGCCCGGGCAGATCACCACCTACAAAGGTATTGCCGACATGCTTGGAAAGCCCGGGGCAGCTCAGGCAGTGGGGAATGCCATTGCCCGGAACCCTGTTTCTTACTTTTTGCCTACCTACAGGGTCCTTCCACGAAGGGGCCTGGGGATATGCAGAAGCGGGGCGGGTTATTTGAGGGAAAAACTGTTGACCCGGGAAGGGCACGACCTATCCAGATTGCGGGGAAATTATGTTTGCTCCAGAAAAAAATGTTGCCAGGAATAAAGACCTGAATCACTGGACTGATATTTGTTGCCAGGCCGGGCAAGCCCCATTCTTTCAGCCGGTGTAAAGCCCGCTGGCGATACCGATGCGATAGCTATCCTGTTATGGAATGTTGCCATGGCGTAGCAGCACTCGTTGTTTATCTTCTCCATCTGGTTTTCATTTGATCGGTAACCGTAATTTCCAGTTTATCGGTTCGGGCTGCTTCGCCGATCCCGTATACCCGGTCTTCCGTCTTCTCGGCCCCCGGAATGTCGCCCTGCTCCCCGGGACTGCTCTGCTTTCCCTCCCTGTTGCAGCCTGCCAAGGCCAGTATGGCCACCAGTGAAAAACACAGCACTCAGACCCATATCAATCTGTTTTTTTGCCTTGCGAAATACATTTTGATCCCATCCATTTTCTTTTTTTCGATTGGCTCTGTCGTGCCCCTGTTGCTACCGTTGGTCGGATCGACGCTCAAATAATGCTTTTTCCCCGTTTCCAAGAATGAAAATAATCTTATCTTTATCGGCGGTAGAATTTATCATGGCAAAGGTGTCTTTACCATCATGGAGATAGAAAGCCTCACTTTCGTAATAAAACGTTTTCTCATTGCCCCTGATAAATACGTATCCGTAAATCTGATTGTTTTCTTTTCCTTCCAGAAGATACAGGTATTCATCTGACAGATTTACCAGAACTTTTTCGTCCGGGTAAAAATACAGGGTTCCGGCCGGGCCGGCAAACGAACCTAGCAATTCCTCCGGATATTCCGCAAAATATTCTTTGTTGCCCGGATCCTTGCAACCCGGCAGGAACACAGCCGGTACAAGAAAAAGTAGCAGCAGGTAGGCAATGGGTTTGCTGATGAGATATTCTTCCTTTCCTTTGTCCCGATGATGGGTAAATTTCTGCGGGCCTCTGCCCAATTTAGCTTTCATCACTTTACAGGATCACAGATTTCTTTATACAGTCATTCAGGGCGATATTCCAACATTTTGTTACAGGAAATTTCGCCTTCCTGCATCGGCGGCTATTCTGTCGAGGCGAGATATACTTTACAAAAAATGAATCGATCCTTGCCGAAACTACTATCAGTTCCCATTCAATCGGTTCTCAAATGTTTTGTCTTTTCCAGCACAAATTGCTCGACCATGGGGTAGTTGTCACGGGTGCAGAACAGAGCGATATTTTCCATCAGGCCGCTTCGCAGCAAGATGATATGACTGCGAGGATAGTATTTTATTTTTGTCAGGCGTTCCCACCTCAGAAGCACCCTTTGCCTGGCTGCTGCCAGCATCCCCGCGCCGGCCGTGGCAGGTTTGCCGGAAAGGAAGCCAAACAGAACCGCAAGTGTGTTGACAATCCGGTTTTTTTGGGCCTGTCCGGATTGTGTCTGGCAGAGTGCCCCTTTTCCATCAAGGACAAATTCAGCATCGTATCTGCCCCGGTAAACCAGCGTGATGAAGAGCCAGGTAAAGAAGAGAAGCGCGACGATAAGCCCCATGGCATAGAAGGTGTAGATATCCCGGCCTGTCAGAAAGAGCAGCAAAATCACCACCAGGGCCGCCGGAATCCCGATAGCCAATCCCAGCTGTTTCATGATAAGTGGATTGCGGAAGATCGGCACCGAGATGGTCCAATCGATTCTTCCCGGCAAATTATCATCTGTCGGGTTCACCTGCGCCTGCACTTCATACGCTGAAACCGATTCGTCAGATCGAGATGGCGGAGGAGGAACGGGGACGTCGGTTGGCCCCGTTTCCGGGTTGTCAAGCCGGGCCGCGGTTTCCTTGCCGCAGGCCGGGCAAAATTTGTATTCCGGCGGCAGTCTGGCACCACAATGACGACAGTACATGTTTTTCTCTCCTTGAAAGGTTTTTACATGAGCGGGGTCAGGCGCCCGCGGAACTATTCAGAGGTCGGTTCAGCCTTTACCCATGCCTTGCCATCCCATTTCAGCCAGGTGCCATCAGCATTCATCTGCCACCACGTTTCCCCGACATCCTGAAAGCGCAACTGATTTACTCCCTCCTGGAACTGTTCCAGGGATATTGAACCGGCCTGGGCCAGGAGGTTCAGGCGTTCGTATTCTTCTTCCATGGCCGCGAAGCGCATCTCCGGTGTGCCAGATGCCGGTTCTTTTTCCTTGCCGTTATCATTTTCCTTTCCGGCAAGGGTTTCCTTGTTCTTTTCTGACAATTCGGGAGAGATGGTGATCAGGTTGCCGGCCGGATCATAACCATAATGTTTACTCGTTTCTCCGTCGCGGGCGACGGCCTTGAGCCGGTTCAAAGGATCATACGTGTAGGTAATCTTGATTTCCTTTTTCATCATTCCCATGCTCCTTTTCAAAACCTGCGGGTTTTTATTTTCGCCGTCGATGCCGGTTTCGACCAACCTACCGTAGGCATCGGCGGTGGTAATGGCCCGGGGATTTTCACCCCCGAGCCTCTGTTTCCCCCTGTCTTCCCTCAAGGGGAACCCATCTAACAGGATATCACCACATCAGTAGTGCAATCGCGGTTCCTTGCGGACGATACCGGGGATGTGATTTCCGCAGGGATTGCGAGGATCACCGGGGTAGGGCCCCTCCTGTTTCTTGCTGGTGGCTTCATAGATCACGATGGGAAGATTCAGAGCATCCGGGGTTACCAGATTGACTCCGACATCAACGACCCCTTCAACCGTTCCCTTGGCGCCTTCGGTCATGCGGTTGTGATATTTTACAACCTCCTTGTAGGCCTGTTCATATTTCCAGTAAGCAATCTCTTTTTCTTTCAAGCCACCAAATTGTCCGTGTTTCTTGCAGACATCCTGGTATTCTTTGTAAAGTTTGTTTGCCTTGCTGACGGCATCCGATTCCTTGGAAAGGGAGGAACCGGATTTGTAAGCGTTATAGGCAGTTTTTGCTGCAGCTGCGGTCAGTGTTACCACCCCCACGATTGCCCCGACAGTCTTCCAGGCCAGCCAGGCTTCTGCCACCAGGGCCCCATCCGGATCAATATATGTCAGGGGATTGTTGGCAGCGTAGGCGTAGGAGTTGATTCCGCCTTCCAGGCCCAGCGGGTCCTTCTGCACGAAGCGGCCCCATGGCGCTGAATAGAAGCGTTTCTTCATGAAGTAAAGGCCTTCTTCCTCGTCGATTACCCCCGAGGCACCGCAGAAGGTGAAGGGATTGTCAATTATTTCACCACTCTTGATGCATCGACCGAAAGGCGAGTAGGCATAAGAGGTGGCAACGGTGCCGTCCTCTGCAGTCAGAGCAAGGGTATTACCGCCCTGGTCATAGTGATAGAAGAAATTTGCGCCCTCTTTATCCACCATCGCTACCGGGCGGCAATGGCAGTAGAGGTAAAAACGCGGGGCTTCGCCCTCACAGGCCTCGAACATCAGGTTGCCCACCGGGTCGTAGTAGCGGTGCAGCGTGCTGTCAGCGGTTACGGTCCGGACACGGTGACCGAGGCTATTGTAAAGGTAGCGCCGTTTGACATTGCCCCGGGTCAGTTCCACCAGCCGATTGCCGGCATCGTAATCAGCTGCCCATCCGGGGGCAGAGGTCAGGTTGCCGTCGGCATCGTACCCGAAGGAAGAGGGGGTTGCATCGGCGATCTGATCGGCGATATTGCAGGAGAAATTGAAATCATGGTCCTCGGGAGGCAGCAGGGGCTGGAATCCTTCTTCTTCCAGGATGGTGCCCCCGGCATCGCGGGCGTAATGCCGCTTGATGAAAGCTTCCTCCCCGGTACGCCCATGTTCCAACTTTACCAGGCGCCCATTCTCATCGTATTGATAGTTGCTTTCGGTTCCGTTGGAACGCATTTCCCGGACCAGGTTGCCGGCGGCGTCATAGGTGTATTTGATCCAGTTACTCCGCCAGCTGATTTCTGCCGGGCGCATGCGATTGTCATAGGTATAGCGCACTGCCAATTCTCCGGGGTAGATGACCGACTCAACCAGCCCGGCGGTATTGTAGGTGCACGAAAGTTCCATTCCTTCCGTATAGGCGATCCGCTTGATGCGACCTGCTTCGTCATGTTCAAAGGCCATCTTCCCGCTCTCATCTTCTGTTTCGATCAGCATCCCACCGGTGCCGTAGCGGTAGCTTCCCACCTCCTGCCGGTCATGGAAGACTTTTTCCAGGAGGCCATCGGGGTCATAGGCAAAGCTGACTTCCTTGCCGCGGGCGCTTTTCCTTACCGCTACCCGACCGAGAGCGTCCCGTTCAAACGATACGGTGGCTCCAAGGGGATCGGTCTCCGAAATACGGCGATGGCAGGGGTCGTATTGAAAGGTGGTCCGGCGTTCACCTTCCACTTGAAATGAGATCAGGTTCCCGGCCGGGTCATAGCCGTAGTTCTGGCTCTGTCCCAGGGCATTGATCGTCCCGATCAGGCGGCGTGCTGCATCATAGTTGAAAAGGGTAATCCGGCCACACCGATCCCGATGGGAAAGAAGGTTGTTGTTGCTGTCGTAGGCAAGTTCGGATGCCGCTGCTGCAGCATCGATTTCCTTGATTACATTGCCATTGGGATCACGTTCGTATCCCATACTGTGTCCCCGCTCATCGGTGGACAGAAGGTTGTAGCAGCAATCGAAGACCATGCGTTTCTCCGCACCATCAGGATGGCGGTAGTTTATCAGACGCCCATTGCCGTCATATTCAAAGGAGGCGGTATGGCCGAGTTCATTGGTCACGGAGGCAAGTGTGTAACCGTATTCATCGTAGCTGGAAGTGGCGGTGCCGCCACCCGGCAGGGTGACAGTTGCGATATTACCGTAGTTATCGTAGTCAAGCACGGTTTTTTCCCCATCAAAACCGATCAGGCCGATCAGCTGGCCGCGGTCATCGTAATCCATTGACAGGTTGCGTCCGGCAGGACTGGTGATCCGAACCAGGCTGTTTTTATCATCATAGAGATAAACCCAGCTTCCGCCCAAAGGATCGGTGATCCGAACCAGGTTGCCCCGTCGATCATAAGCAAAGGAGACCTCGCGCCCGTCGGGATTGATTTCTCCTGTCAGGCGGCCGGCTTCGCCATATTTCCAGCGGGTCTCCCCGCCATTGCGGTCCCGATATTTCACCGGAAGCCTGTTGTAATATTCCAGAATCGCGGCCTGTCCCAGAGGGTCGGTCGCCATTTCTGTCAAGCCGGCTCTGCTCTGGATGACATTTTTGTGTCCGTCAGGGCCGGTAATTTCCACCCGGAAAGGGAATGAGGAAAGCAGCTCATACCTGGTGGTGTTGCCGTTGGGGTCGGTGAAGGAATGCAGCAATTTCCTTTTGTTGGCCTCCCGGTAGGTGAAAGCAAGGGCCCGTTCGCTACTGGCAGTCACCATACGGGTCAGGGAGTGGGAGGCATCATATTGATAGTCAACGTCTATACCCATGAGGTCCACGGTACGGATCAGGCAGCCCCGTTCATCATAGGTGAAAGTGGCCTGTCTGCCATCGGGCAGGGCAAAGGCGGTGCAGCGGTTTTGTTCGTTGAAGGTGAAACCGATGCTGCGTCCGGCGGCATCGGTGATTGTTTCCATGTTGCCCCGTGGCCCGTAGTCCAGTTTAACCGTGTTCCCGTGGTAGTCGCTGATGGCGGTGAGCCTTCCGATGTTCATGCCGGGTACCCGGTCAAAGCGGTAAAAGACGGAACTGTCCTTTTCAATGTAAAGCCAGTAATCCCCGTAGGAAAGCAGCCGGTGGAAGATTCCGGCAGGCGGGGATGCTTCGGCGGGCCGGTCCGTGCTTCCGCTCGTTGCCAGGGTGAAGGGAATGCTCTGCCCGGAACCCTTGCGCACATTTATTTTTTCGTCAACCTGTTCCAGCAACCATTCGTACGAGAAAGTCCAGCCGTGGCCAAATATGCCGCCGGTAGTTGAAGCACTGTTGTAAGTCAGGGTCAGGTTGATCTCCGGTCCGAGGCCACTGCTTTGAAAAACCGTGTCCTGCACGACGAGGTTCAATGTAGCGGTATTAACAAAGTAACGGGGCAACCCATGGCGGACACAATCTCCCGGGCCCCTCCCGCCATGGAAGTTGGTAAAAGGATTGTCTTCAGGGCCGCCGAAGCCAACTTCCGGAGGCAGGGAAGTATCCGTGTCCTCCATTTCCCTTTCTTCCGGTGAGGGTTCCTCCGCCCCGGTGGCGTAATCCGGATAATCGGCCGTGCCTGTCCCGATGCCCGGGATACCCGGTGCCTCGGCAATAGAACTTGAAAATATTCCGCCCGCGGAGCCGCTTGCCCCGCCCAGGATGGCACCAAGAGCGGCAATGATCGAAATGATAACAGCGGCCACCGGTTCGGCGTGTTCCCCCTTGACGGGCTTATCCTCACAATCGCACTCGAAGTCCCAATCCCAATCATAATCGTAATCTTCAACATTATCGTTAGCCTCGACGCTCGAATTCTTTTTCCAGGAACCCTCAATTTCGTTGGCAGCAACGGGGTTTCCTTCCGCTCCGGCTGAAACCGGCAACAGAAACAGGAAAGCCAGAAAAACCGTCAGCATAACCAGAGTTTTCTTTTTCATGCTACCGGCACCGCCTTTCCAGATTTTGTGGTGATGCTCATGATCAATCCTGTGGCAAAAAGGATTGCCCCCAGGATATAGGGCAGATAGGACTGCCAGGAATGGGGCAGCAAGGATAAATAAAACAGACGGGAGGATGTAAAAGCGGAGAGGGCAACACCCAGAACACTTCCTGCAGCATAGCCGGCGGCTACCCGGTTGAAGGTTGCCGGCGACGGGGCCTTGCCGCGGCCAAGCCTGTTTGCTGCAAAAAATACAAGTGTTCGTAGCACCCCCCCTTTGTTCCAGAGTGCCTTGAGGGCCAGGACGAAACCGACGATGCCTGCCATGCTGTTGATCCAGCTGGCATTGCCGGTGAAGAAATTGAAAAGAATCAGTGCCAGGCCTGTACCCAGGATGAGATCGGCCACGGCAGCCGCACCCTGCAGGGTAAGCCCCGCAAAAACCCCCTTCGTTCCCATTTCTTTGAATGGATTTTTACCCCGGAAGAGGGGCATGATCAACACCGTGAAAAAATAGGCAAAGACAGCCTTGCCGATTATGCCGCCCAGCGCACCCCACACCCCGGCGTACATACCACCCTGTGCGAAGGTCAGAAAAGAGAGGAGACGCACCGGCCAGGAGTTTATCCCCAGCGCGGACAGCAGGGAGAGCAGAAGCCAGACAGCGCCGAGCACCAGTATGGGGATCAGCTGTTTGGGGTCCTTGATAAACTGTTTCAAAAAATCCAAAATGATCCGGAAAATATCTCCCCCGGCAGGCCCCGGCAGAGCGGTTGTTTCAGGGGTGGGGTTCTGACCCCCCGTGCCCGGTGCCGTTTCTGTTTTCAGCTGTGTTTTTGCCCCGCAGGAGGAACACATATTTTGACCGGGGTTGATGCGTGTACCACAGTTAACACAAAATTTAACCACTTGCAATACCTCCCTTGCAATATGATTCCGAGATTGTTATATTTTTCAGCCATCGCCATCTTCCTCGACAGAATGTATTCCGTGTCGTGAAGAATCCCCCATATTCCTGGTCTGTCCGCGATGACATTGTGAGAAGGTACCGGGTCAATTTTCCCCCTTTCTTGACCCCAACTTTGCTACTTCAGTAGCGGACATTTGCATCGGGAACAATAGTCATCATTGATATCGCAAAGGGTGCCACAAGCATTGCAAAAAATGATCAGGTCACCGGTCTTGTCATATTTTTCGTAGGAGTTGAGACCACCGTGATGCCTCACCCGGTCACCAATTTTGTAGTAGTTGTAACATACATCGCTATTCTCATGTCTGATCACATGTTTTTTCCCGCTGTCGCTGACGACAATCACCGAATACTCAAGATAATCTTCGTAACTGATATCATCTCCATACTGGACCCGCCTGGTTTTTTCCTTGATTTTCTTGTCCTTCACCGTTCCGTCCCAGGTCTTGCTTCTCCTGCGCCCCATGATCTGGAAAAAAGCTATGGCCAGGAACATTCCCCCGATCCCGAGGCCGATATACAGGGATTCGGGGTTATCCATCTCTGTACCGACTTCACCGGCAATATAGAATCCTATCACGGCTACCGCAGCCAGGACAATGGAGAAGATGCCTGACCAACGGTTGGCATTTTTGACATATCGGGCAAAGGCAGGGTCATTGATCCGGGATGAGAATCCGGGTTGCGGGGCGGGGGAGGATGTGTCCCGGGACTCGTTGCCCAGCTTGTTGCCACAGGCAGCACAGTAACTGGCTGTTTTTGATGTTTCAACTCCGCAATTTGGACAATGCATAACCATATATAATCACCCCATTTTGCATAAATCAATGCCGGATAATGGCCTATTTTACCCGGTCAATGTCATTTTACCTCTGTTAAACGCCTGTTTCCCCGCAATGCTTCGATTTGGGGCATAAATGATGGTGCAATCCCCGTTTCATGATGAAAATTTTCGGCGATCCTGGACAGCCCGGTCAAAAGAACTAACATGTAAGCCCTCTGCCTGATCGTTTTCAAATGAAAGCCCCCGGTTTTCAAAAAATTTCAACCCATCGACAGTAGCATAACATTGCTTGTACAAAAATAAATCACCCCAATCGGGTAATTTTCTTCCAAAAGGCCCCTACCCTTTTCGGGTAGGGGCCTAGGTATGGCAAGATATTTTACTGATTGCTTTCGTTCCCATCGGGGCCCAGGGTGATGTAGCTTTCGACGTGGAAAGTTTTTGTTTTCCTGTCATATGCGATCGTGAAGTTTCTCTGGACACTGTGGTCCGGGATCCATAACACGGCATGGGCCCGGCCGGGATAGCAGTGGGGTATTTGCATTTCCTCGTAGATGAGGTCCAACGGTTCCGTCTCGGCTGCGTTGGATGCCTTTACCGCCTGCAAAATCTGCTCATGGGTGGGCGTGGGTAGGTGCATATCAAGCAGAAACAGTACCGGTATCGGCAAAAAAACAACCATGACGGCGGCCATGATCAGGGCGGCCCGGGCAAAGTTTTTTTTGTTCGGATTGACCGATGAACCAAAACCCCATACAAACAAGACGATGATGTTCAGGAAAGGGACACACATCAACAAAAACATGCCGATGTACTGGCCTACACCCAGCGGTTCTTTTCCTTGCAGTACCCGCGTTTTTGGAAAGGCTCCGGGCGGATCGCCGGGTGGCGGCGCTCCACGATCATTGAAATGTTCTTCCATTTTTCACCTGTGCCCGGTTCTTTAGTAAAAGTCATACATGAGATCTGCCATCAAACTGCCGATAATACCCCAAAATATAACAACGAGTACGATCCCGATCGCGGCCATGATCAGGGAAGCCCGGGCAAAGTTTTTTTTGTTCGGATTGACCGATGAACCAAAACCCCACACAAACAACATGATGATGTTCACAAGAGGGATGCTCAACAATATAAACATGACGATGTACTGGCCCACGCTCAATGCACCGTCTGCCGAAACTACCCTCGTCCCCAGTGATGGTTGGGGTGGATAAGACCGTTGCGGCGAGGGTGAATGTGATTGGGGCGCCGATGCGAAATCTGGTGCCGGAGGAGGTGTCGCAGCCGGGGCAGTACGAAGCGGCGACGGAGACGGTGTCTGGTTCGGTGCGGCAGGAGGCGGAGGGGGAGGCGAAGTTGTCCGATCTGCCGCAGTATAGGCGGGTGGAGGCGGCGGGACAGGAGTGACAGGGGGCACCGCAGTTGTGGAGGGGGTTACTGATTGCCCATCGACATTTGCGCCACAGGAGGCACAGAACTTGGAGTTTGCGGGAAGTTTGGCCCCGCAATTTTCACAATACATGAGATATCACTCTCCGTTCAAATATATTTTTATTTCATGTCTATCTTTGGCCAATATTGGTTTTCGCCATCGCATTGCACAATCCTTTTTCGTGTCTGTTTTATTGAATGTTGGATGGTAGGAACATCGCAAGACATTTTCACAAAAATGATCGCCTGTCTGGTAAAATCATGTTTTTCGCCCTGGAACACCTCCCCGATCTTTCAATACCAGGCCCAGCGATTCCATGATACCCGGTATTGTTGCATCCGCCTTCCCGGATATATATTTTATGAAGCTGAAGATGGATTTCATGGCGGCGGTGACCATATGGTTTTCGGTTGATCATATCCGGCTGCATGGGCAAAATAATACCGGGAAATACGTACAAAGAGAATTGCGACTGCCTGAACGGGCGGGTCGTGGAAGATCTCGCAGCCTGGCCGGGGATGACCCGGGCCATGGCCAAATATTGACACATTATATTGATATGGGATATTCTTTTTGCCAGGATCAGGAGATCCCTGTCGGTCGATTGGAACAACCCGAAAAACATGCCGGGTATCGCCAAGTTTCGAATGGAGGTTATTTGAATGGATAAGCTGTATCTGGTCACCGGTTCGGCAGGCCATCTGGGAAGTGTGGTTACACGGTATCTGACCGAGGCGGGAAAAGCTGTCCGCGCCCTGGTGCTGCCCGGTGAGAAAGACATTCCCGAAAAGGCAGAAATATTTTCTGGCGATGTACTTGATAAAGATGGTATCAGGCCGTGTTTCAGGAACCTGGATGGCCGTGATCTGGTTGTCATTCACTGTGCCGGAATAGTGTCCATAGCCTCCAGGTTTATCCAGGCGGTGTATGATGTGAACGTGACCGGAACAAGGAATATTGTTGATCTTTGCCGGGATCATGACGTATCAAAGTTGGTCTATGTCAGCACGGTCCATGCCATCCCTGAAAAACCCGCCGGTACAGTGATAACGGAAATAACAGATTTTTCACCGGATGCAGTTGTGGGGCATTACGCTAAGACGAAGGCAGAAGCAACATCATATGTTCTGGATGCTGCCAGACAGGGGCTGAATGCCTGCGTTGTTTACCCGTCCGGGATTGCCGGGCCGTATGACCACGGGAGAGGGCATATCACCACCCTGGTCATCGATTATTACAAACGAAGATTGACCTCCGGTATCGATGGTGGGTATGATTTTGTTGATGTGCGTGACGTGGCAAACGGGATCATTGCAACTTGTGATAGAGGCAGGCGCGGCGAGGGTTACATACTGTCCAACAGATTCTTCAAAGTCAGGGAAATACTCACCATGTTGCATGAAATAACGGGCAAGAGCAAAATAAAAAGTTACCTGCCTCTCTGGTTTATAAATGCTGTGGCACCCCTGGCGGAACTGTATTACAGGATACTGCGCCAGCCACCATTGTTCACTCCATATTCCATCTATACCCTCAATTCAAATGCACTGTTTTCTCATCGGAAAGCTAGCGAGGAATTGGGTTACACAACCAGAGACATGAGGGAGACCCTGGCCGATACGGTCGATTGGCTGAAAGAGAAGGGCAGGATATAACCCGGCATCGCTGTCTGCTCCAACCGGACAACGATGCTCCGGGGACAGGTTTGTTCTACCTTACCGATATTTCCGGTCACGAGGCGAGATAAAAAAAGAGATGGCCGGAAACCCTGACAGGTCCAGGTTCCGGGCCATCTCATTGCAAATGGACAATCAACGGCTATTTTTTCGGAGGTTGCCAGACTTCCCACACCTTGCCGGCCAGCGCCGGTGAAGGTTTCAAGGTCTTGCCCCCTTCTGTCCACCCCGATGGCATGACTTCACCGGTTTCTTGATGATGCCTGTAAGCTTTGAGCTGGCGGATCAATTCTTCCGGGTTCCGTCCGACGGGGGGGCTCAATACCTCGGCGGCCTGTATGACTCCCTCGGGGTCGATCAGAAAGCGGCCGCGGATATTTACCCCTTCTTCTTCGTCATAAACACCATAGAGCCTGCCAATGGCACCCGTCTGATCGGAAGCCATGGGGAAAGGGATGTCTTTCCCGATCATCTTGCTAAGCTCCGTTTCATTCCAGATCTTGTGGGAGAAAACGCTGTCGGTACTGATAGAAAGGACATCTGCTCCCAGGGCAACAATGTCATCATAGCCCACGGCTATGTGCGAAATCTCGGTGGGTCAGACAAAGGTAAAATCCCCGGGATAAAAACAAAGAACGAGCCATTTACCTTTGTAATCCTCCAGCGAAATTTGCTTGATCTTGCCGTCGTGGTACGCTTTGGCCGTGAAGGAAGGAGCCTTTTTTGTTACCAGCATGGAATCACCCCTTTTCAAGTATTGTTGAACTTATTGAGAGTATATATTACAACCAATATTTTGTAAAGAAATATGATCCAGGTTCTGTCAGGAAATCCCGAAAAAGGGGTTATTTTTTCGATGTGATTTTCCGGGCCTTAAGAACGACGAAGACACCTTTTCCACTCCCGGGCAGGACAATCTGTTTTTTGTTTTCAAGTTCGTAGATGGTCTGGCAGGTGTGCAATATTTCAAAGCCCGCTTCCGCCAGTTCCTTTTTTATTTCTGCACTTGAATGAAGGTTGGCCGCGGCGTAGAATGGGTTGTTTTTTTTCCTGGTTTCATAGACCACGCCCAATGGTGATGATCGATCAAGAAAAGCGATGACCAGGTAGCCATCACTGGTCATGATCCGGTGTATTTCTTCAAAAGCTTGCCGGACATTCTTCAGAAAACAATCGACGGTGATCATCAGTACCAGGTCATGAACGGCATCTGCAATTGGCAGTTTTTCAGCGGACGCGTCGATGACCCGGATGCCCCTGGCTTCCGATTTTTTCCGCATTGCCGCTGACGGTTCAACTCCCTCGCGGACACCCAGTGCCTGGGCAAAAATACCCGTACCTGCACCTATTTCAATGCCTTTCCTGAAATCGGGCATGAGCTGCTTGATAGCTTCCAGTTCAGATTGGAAAAGAAGATCATTTTCGTGAAACCAGGATTCATACTCGTCGGCCCTCGTCTCGTAGGGGTTTTTATCCATCTGCCATTCATCTCCGGGATAATCGGTTTTGCTTCTTTTCGGTGTTGATATTATAACATATCAACAAGTGTGCATGTCGGTGTGCACGGCCATCATGCGTGACTTGCAGGATATGCCCTTCATGTATTATGGTATACTTGCAATGATTTGTGTATTTAAAATACGGACCGAGGTGGGTCATGAAAGCAAACAATATTTATTTTTACGATTCACCACTGGGTAGTATCATGATCGCGGAAGATGGCGCAGCTATCACGAAACTTTATTTTTCCGACGGGGCAGGTTGCCGCGATTTGCCTTCGAGGGAGACTGTCCTCTTGAAAGAAGCGGTAATTCAACTTGAAGAGTATTTTGCGGGGAAACGCAAGTTGTTTGACCTGCCTGTAGCGCCTGCGGGGACCGCTTTTCAGTTAAAAGTATGGGAGGCCTTGCGGGAAATACCTTACGGACAGACGAGAAGTTATGGTCAGGTAGCGCAATCGGTGGGCAACGGAAAAGCTGCCCGCGCCGTTGGCATGGCCAACAGCAAAAATCCCATTTCAATCATCATTCCCTGTCACAGGGTGATCGGTTCCGGCGGGAAACTGGTAGGCTATGGTGGGGGACTGGACCGAAAAGCTTTCCTTCTGGAATTGGAAAAAAGCCGCCGATGACCTGTAAACAGCGAGTTGTTTTTCCCATTTGCAATGCGTGATGAATTCATGTGGGATTTGACTATAAAAAAAACTTTAAATATTTTAATTTGCATTCTAATATTTTATGTGTTAGTATGATCCATGAAAAAGCCCCTTGCGGGGTATAATTAGGAGGTTCTTGTTTGATGGAAGGTAGTGTTAAGTGGTTCAATGCCCAGAAGGGCTACGGTTTTATCGAGGTTGAGGATGGGAAGGATGTTTTCGTGCACTATTCGGAGATTCAGGGTGACGGGTTCAAGGTTTTGGAGGAGGGCCAGAGGGTTGAATTCGAGATCGTTGAAGGAACTCGCGGGCCCCAAGCAGCAAACGTGGTAAAATTATAGATTCCGGAAACCCGAGAGTCATTATTTCTGCGTTTGAAACCAAAAGCCGGTGTTACACCGGCTTTTTTATATTTCAGCTGCTATGAAGGTGATATCCGGAAGAATCATTTCACGGTATTTGGCTTCTCTGTCAACTTGAATATATTCTTTGCTCCAGGTAACAAAATTTGTTATAATGCTGGTAGTGTTCCAGTCGATGCCCACGAGGAGGATCGATCCATGTTCAAGTCTTTGCTTAACATACTGTTCTACGATCTTATTTCCAGGTTATGGGCAGGAAATGACCGACTGCCACCCTCTGCCAGATCCGGCGAAGTTTCTTTCCGCGATGTCCTGCATAATGTCAGTTCCGGGATGACATCCAGCAACAATTCTTTCTCTACGGGGGTGCAGGTGCAGGAGAAAAACAGCCAGGGTAATCTTGATGCATTGATCTTGCAGGCGGCCGGCAAATACAATATCAATCCCAATTTGCTGCGGGCGGTGATCAAGGTTGAATCCAACTTCAGGCCGGATGCCGTATCCCGGGCAGGGGCGATGGGGCTGATGCAATTGATGCCGGCAACGGCAAGAGGCCTCGGGGTTAGCGATCCTTTCAACCCCGCCCAGAATATTGACGGGGGGGCCAGGTATCTGCGCCAGATGCTAGATAAATTTGGTGACACAAGGCTGGCTCTGGCTGCATACAACGCCGGGCCGGGCAATGTGCAGAAATATAACGGGATACCACCTTTTACGGAGACACAAAATTACGTGCCCAGGGTTTTAAACGAGATGAACAGGTTGGATTTCATGGTATGATATGTTGACCCCTGATGATCGGGTGTGATCTGTTGATGAAAGGTGCATTTTTTTTCCAAAAAAAAGTTTATATCCACTTTTTGATATTGATTCTTGCAATCTTTCTGTGTTGTGGATGTCCACTGTCCGAAGGGACTTCCAGAAATCACAGCGATGGTGAAAACGTGAAAAAGACCATTGAAATGCCAGAGGGCAGTTATACCGGTTTTGTAAAAAACGGCAAACCCCATGGCGAAGGCGTTCTTCTCTACAAGGATGGCGGCAAATACACGGGTGAGTTCAAATCAGGAAAGAGATCCGGCCACGGGGAGATGGTCGAAGCGGACGGCTCGGTTTATGTTGGAACCTACAAAAATGATCAAAAAAGTGGGGAAGGCACCTATTGTTTTCCCGATGGCAAGCAATACAAGGGCAGTTTCAGCCATGACCTTTTTGATGGTCGGGGGGAGATGTCCTGGCCCGATGGCGTAAGGTATGTAGGCGAATGGGACAAAGGTCAATTGGCGGGAAGCGAGACTTATGACTGGCCTTTCAAAAAAGCTCCCATTGTTGATGACGAACTATCCTCAGGCCATTCTACCCGGGGATTTTTCCTGGGCGAAGAGCCTTACCATCCGGTTTATTGAATCCTGTTTTCCCCGGGGATCCCGGCCAATCCCGCGAACAATCTGACAGCATGATATTTTTATCGAAAGATCTATCCGGTTTCCGCTGTACGGCCCGGAGGTGTGAAATTTGTGATCTTCCGGGGAAAGATATAATAGCAATAAAATACACACCTTGAGGGGGATAAAGGAATATGCGTATCAAAAACATTGTTCTTGTTGAACCAGAGGCACCTGGTGACCACGTTTACAAAACGGTGAAAATGCCCCGGCTGGGGCTTCCGCTCCTGGGAACGATCTTGAAGGAAAAGGGGTATGCTGTAAGGGTCCTGTTGGGTGGAAGGGATTCTATCTTCCCCCGTGACATCGACGTTGCGGATCTGGTGGGGGTCTCCACGACCACTTCCACCAGTGCGGAAGCTTATCGCATAGCACGTTATGCCCGAAGCAGAAAGATACCGGCGATCATCGGGGGAATACACGCTACTTTCTTGCCCGAGGAGGCCCTCGCTCATGCCGATTATGTTGTTCGTGGCGAAGCAGAAACTTCCTTTCCGGCATTGATCAGGTCCATCGAGGAGAAGCGGCTCCCCACCGATATTCGGGGTGTTTCCTACTGGGACGGAGCGGAGATGGTTCATAACCCGGATCGGGATACCTGGGAAGATGTGAACGCACATCCTATCCCCGATCTTTCCATGATTGGCAAGTTGTCCACATATCCGGTGATGACTTCACGCGGTTGTCCCTTTGACTGCAGTTTTTGCAGTGTTACGCCCATGTTTGGCAGGAAGTTTCGCTATCGAAGCACGGAACTGGTACTGCAGGAGCTAGAACGCTACAGGAAGGAAAAAGTATTTTTTGTCGATGATAATTTTACGGCCAAGCGCAGCAGAGCCAAGGAACTGTTGCGAAGTATGATTGATATGAATATCTTGCCCCGTTACTGGGGGGCCCAGGTACGGGTTGATGTGGCACATGACCCTGAATTGCTCGACTTGATGCGTCGTACCAACGGGAGAATGGCTTATATCGGGTTGGAATCGATCAGCCCGGAGACTCTGGCGAGTTACAACAAGCAGCAGGACATCGGAGATATCAAGGAGGCTATTCGGGCCCTCCACGAATATCGTATCGGTGTACACGGCATGTTCATGCTGGGCGGTGAGGGCGACACGGTGGAGAGTATACGTGAAACGGTGGACTTCGCCCTCGACATGCATATCGATACGGTACAATTTCTTGTTCTTACTCCGCTTCCGGGTACACCCCTTTTCGATCAGCTCGAGGCCGAAGGCCGCCTTCTGACCAGGAATTGGCACCTTTATGACGGGCAACACGTGGTTTACCGTCCCGCCAGGGTAGAACCGGAGGTATTGCAGCAAGAGATGGTCACCGCTTATAAAAAATTCTATTCTTTCCGGAACATGTTCAAAAATGTTTTCGTGACGGGATTGAATTCAACTCTATTCAGGGGTGTCGGCTGGTGGCTGTCACGCCATTTTGAAAAACAATCCCGCCCATATTACGGTGAGCTGGGGCGTTTCCTTGACCCGGTTCCGCTCAAGCAGCCCTTGTTCAAACGGAAATTGATGGCTTTCAATCGTTCCGGAACGGCCTCCTCCCTGAAAAGCAGCCAGTTGCAGATATATTTGTCCATGCGCAAGGATGTTCTTTACATGCGTATAAAGGGTTTGGCGAACAGGGCGACGTTGCAGGCATTGAAACAGGAATTCAAGCAGGTCATACCCGCCGAAATATCCGGGGTGGTGGTTAATCTGGAGGGTTTGAAATTTGTATCCGGCAACGTCGCGAAACAGTTCACTCACTTTCTTGGCAACGCGGGCAACAGGGTCCGCAAATTGGAAGTTTTCTGCAGGGTGGGAGATGGGCTGCGCCATATAATCGAAAAATACACGAAAAGCATGCCTTCTTTTGTAGTCATTGAATATTGATAACGGTAGCTAGCGCGGCTGGACTTTCTGTTTGGGTTCTTTCTTTGGCAGGGGATCGGGAGCATAAAGCTTTCTCGAGATATACCCGGTATGCAACAATCTTTTGGCAATATCGCTTCCGGGATATTCGAGAAATTCATCATAAAGTTTCTTGATCGATGGGTTGAGATGGGATTTGCGTATTTCCCGGGTGCGATCCAGTTCGTGTAGGCCCTTGGCGCGCATGGCACGGTGGCTGACCTGTTCGTTCCAGTCGTTGGTTTCAATATAGATGGGCTGGCCGCCTCCGCCGACGCAGCCGGCGGGGCAGGCCATCACCTCCACGAAATGATATTCTTTTTTCCCTTTGAGGATAGCTTCGATAAGCCGCCTGGCCGCCCCCGTGCCCCTGGCTACCGCTACCTTGATACGGTGTTCCCCCATCTGGATTTCTGCATCCTTGTATTCCTCGGAACGGACCTCGTTGAATTCGACTGTGGCCAATTCTTCGCCGGAGATCCATTCATGGGCGGTACGCAATGCCGCCTCCATGACCCCGCCGGTGGAACCGAAAATAATTCCGGCCCCGCTGGCCTCGCCCATGGGAGAATCAAAAGTTTCTTCCGGCAGTTTTTTCAGGTCGAGCCCGGCCTCGAAGATCATCTGGACCAGTTCCCTCGTGGTAAGCTCTGCATCAACATCACGAAAGCCGCTGCTGTTCATCTCGGGCCGCAACAGCTCGTATTTTTTGGAGACACAGGGCATGACCGAGACCACGAATATCCTGGCCGGATCAATTCCCTCCATCCTTGCATAATATGTTTTGGCCAGGGCTCCGAAGACCTGCTGTGGAGATTTGACGGAAGACAGGTTCGCGGTGAGTTCGGGGTAGAAACTTTCGCAGAATTTGACCCAGGAGGGGCAGCAGGAGGTGAACTGGGGAAAGGGACCACCCCGGGCCAATCTTTCAATCAATTCGGTCGCTTCTTCCATGACCGTTACATCGGCACCAAAGCAGTCGTCAAAAACCCGGTCGAAGCCCAGGCGCCTGAGGGCTGCTACCATCTGCCCCATCACCGGAGTCCCCACCGGATAGCCGAATTCTTCTCCGATAGTGGAACGGATCGAGGGGGCTGTCTGCACGATCACATGGAGATCGGGATCTTGCAACGCCTCCCAGACCCGGCCCGTGGAATCCTGTTCCCGCAGCGCACCCGTGGGGCAGACGGTTATACACTGGCCGCAGTAGATGCAGGGTGTTTCGGCCAGGGAACCGTTGTATGCAGGGCCGACAATGGCGTTGAAGCTCCTTTCCACCATGCTGTAGATGCTGACGGCCTGAAAATTTTTGCACACACTGATGCAGCGGCGGCAACGGATGCATTTGTCAGGTTCGCGTACAACCGATGGGGAGAGATCATCGATTGGAAAATGGTTGCGGCTGCCTTCCAGATGAAGGTCCCTGATTCCATAACGTTTGGCAAGCCTCTGCAGTTCACAGTTCAAGTTGCGTTCACAAGTAAGGCATTCGAAGGGATGGTCGGAAAGTAGAAGTTCGAGGATCTGTTTCCGGGCAGCAAGGATTTCCGGGGTATTGGTTCTTACGGACATCCCTTCCTCCACCGGGAGTACACAGGAAGCATCCATGGTTGGCCTTCCTTCGACCTGGACGATGCAGACCCGGCATGCGGCAGGAGCATTGAGATCTTTGAGGTAACAGAGCGTGGGGATATCTATACCGGCTTTCCGGGCAGCCTCCAGCACGGAAGAACCTTCTGCCACCTCTATCTCTTGCCCGTCAATCCTCAATTTCACCATCTTCATTTTCGCTTACCTTCTACAATAGCCTCAAAAGGGCATTCTGCAACGCATTCAAGGCAGTTGATACATTTCCGGGGGTCGATGCGGTAACCTTTCTTTCTTTCCCCGGTGATTGCTCCTACCGGGCAGACTTTGGCACAGATTCCGCATGCCTTGCATTTTTCGCTCAATATTTCCGGGCGGGTCAAGTTGGGGCAGACTCCGGCCGGGCAACGGTGGTCCCTGATATGGGCCATATATTCATCATAAAAAAGGTTGATGGTGCTGAGCACGGGGTTGGGTGCCGAACGGCCCAGTCCACAGAGAGAAGTATTTATCATGAGCGTGGATAGTTGTTTCAAGCGGTCAAGATCATTTTCTTCACCTTCGCCCCGGCTGATTCGGTGCAAGATTTCCAACATCCTCCTTGTGCCGATACGGCAAGGGGTACATTTACCGCAGGATTCATCCTTCATGAAATCAAGATAATAGCGTGCGATATCAACCATGCATGTATCCTCATCCATGATGATCAGCCCCCCGGAACCGATCATCGAACCGGCTTCCCTGAGGCTGTCATAATCCAGGGGCATGTCCAGATGTCGTTGGGTCAAGCAGCCACCCGAAGGTCCGCCGATCTGCGCGGCCTTGAATTCCTTTTTGTCCGGAATTCCGCCCCCGATTTCATAGATAATTGTTCGCAACGTGGTTCCCATGGGCACTTCGATCAACCCCGGATTTTTAATCTTGCCGGCCAGGGCAAAGACTTTTGTCCCGGGGCTGTCTTCCGTACCTATCTCCCGAAAGCGTTCTGCTCCATGGAGAACGATCAAGGGAATGTTGGCGAGTGTTTCAACATTGTTGATGGTTGTTGAGTGGCCCCACAAACCCTTCTGGACCGGAAACGGGGGGCGGGGGTTGGGGTCTCCGCGTGCTCCTTCGAGCGAGGAAATCAGGGCGGTTTCTTCCCCACAGACGAAAGCTCCGGCTCCCACCCTTATCTCTATATCGAATGAAAAACCATGTTCCAGTATGTTTTCCCCGAGAAAAAGTTCTCCCCGGGCCTGGGCCACGGCCTCCTCACATCTTTGCATGGCCAGGGGATATTCGGCCCGGACATAGATATAGCCGGAACTGGCACCGATGGCGTAACCGGCAATGATCATTCCTTCGATTACACTGTGGGGGTCTCCTTCCAGGATGCTCCGGTCCATGAAGGCACCCGGATCCCCCTCGTCGGCATTGCAGATGATATATTTCTCCTGCCCGTGCGTTGCCCGGGCAAGTTCCCATTTGAGGCCGGTGGGGAAACCGGCGCCGCCCCGTCCCCGCAAGCCCGACCGTTTGATGGTATCGATTACTTCTTCCGGGGTCATCTCCGTCAATGCCCTGGCCAGCGCCGCATAGCCCCTGTATTTCATATAGGCGACAATATCCGGTTTGATGATGCCACAGTTACGCAAGACCAGGGGGGTCTGTCCGCGATAAAATGGCATATCTTCCCGCCGCCGTCTGATTTTGTCCGAATCCGGGTCGCGGTAGAGCAGATCTTCCGCGACCTCTCCCTTTATGAGGTGTTCCCGCACCACCCTGCGGGCATCTTCCGGCGTCAGCTTGTGGTATACTATCCCCTCCGGTAGAACAATGATGGAAGGGCCCAGACTGCAATTACCGATGCACCCGACCTCCGTGATCTTGATGGGGCTGTCCGGTGCAAGAGATGAAAGTTCCTCGATTACAGCTGCTTTAACTTCACGGCAACCGGTCGAGACACAGGGTGCCCCCCCGCAGAGCAACAAACGGTGTACCGTAGATTCATATACCCTTTCCTCTACCAGTTCTTCCAGCAAAGAAACCATGGTGGCTACCCTCCTTCTTCTCCCCTTTCCGCCTCTTCTTTCAAGGCGGAAATAAGTGCGGCGGCCTTTTCCGGGGTAACATTTCCATGAAGGTCTTCCCCGACCTTGACGACCGGGGCAGAGCTGCATGCGCCCACGCAGCGGGATGTGGTCAGGCTGAAACGTCCATCCGGGGTCATTTCCCCGGGTTTGATTCCCAGATTGTCGGCGATCATTTCCAGCAATTCGGCCGCGCCCTTGACGTAACAGGCCGTTCCCATACAGATTTCGATTTTCTTCTGTCCCACCGGCCTGGTGGAAAAAAGAGAATAGAAGCTGACGACGCTGTACACTTCAGCCAGGGGAATATCCATTTCATGTGCTACCAGGATCATGACTTTGCGGGGCAGATATCCGAATATCTGCTGTGCCTCGCGGAGGGCGGGGATGAGTTGGCCTTTCTTGCCTTTGTATTTCTGGAGGGCTTCGGCCAGTTGGCCATAGAGCTCTCTCCTGGGTGGGGATTTTACAGTCATCTTTACCGCCTTATCAATCGGAAAGTGATTTTCGTAGATATAAAAAGGTTTACCATTTCGAAAATAATTATGCATTATCAACGTGGGTGGCAGTATATTTGAGCGACGATGTCATAGATTAATAACGGATGACCGGGTGGATTGGCATTTTCTGAGCGGAGAAGAATTGAGATGGCAGTGGAATCCGAAGAACGGAACAATGGGGTAAAATTTATAACCCGAACGGCGATTCTGTTGGCACTGACACTGGCAGTACAGTGGCTCAGGCTGCCGACGATGTTTACCGGCCCGCTGGTCAATTTTATGCTCATCATTTCCACATCATTGTTGGGGAACTGGGGGGGAGCATTGATCGGTCTTTTCACCCCCTGGATTGCACTCCTGGTAGGGATCATACCTGCACCTCTGGCACCGGCCATTCCTTTCATCATGCTTGGTAACACCGTCTATTGTCTGATTTTCGGGATCGGGTTCAGGTACATGAGGTGGGGCGGGTGGGCCGGCCTTGTTGTCGGCGCCCTGCTCAAGTTTTCGATTATTGCCGGTGCTGCTCGTTATCTTCTGGCTCTTCCGTCGCCCGTGACGGAGGTGCTCCTCTTTCCCCAACTTGTCAACGCCATCATAGGCGGCATTCCCGCTGTCATTTGCGCCCTTTATCTTCTGAATAAAATTGAAATCAAAGGGAGTCGCGGGCCAGAATAAACGTCTTTTTTCCCGATCTGATTTGCAGCCAGAATATTTTGCGGAGAAGCAAAATTTATCTGTCCCCGATTTTTGAAGGCTTCGGGTCGCGGAACGGGGAAATCAAACTTGCAATTCGCGATAAATGGCAATTGGGGAAATTGTAAAATGAATTGCCCGGGGGGTTAAAATAATAGCCCATCCACAGCCAACATCAGTTACACTGAAGTTGCTAAATAAAACAGAGCAACGGAGGTGACATTAGGATGGGCCAAGACAATC